>SXXZ01000002.1 GCA_005789375.1 Verrucomicrobiales bacterium
CCACTTGCCCAGCCAGATCTGCCAGCGAGGGATGGGCTTGGAGGCGATGAGGAAGAGCTGCATCTCTTCGATGTCGCGTGCCAGGGTGCCACAGGCGATCCAGAGGGTGGTGAACCCGAGCAGAGCTGTGATAGCGCTGAGGGTGTAGGTAATGAGAATTTGGGTGAATCCTTGGGCCGAACCGTCGTGCTTGATGGCGCTGGGCAGGATGAACACCAGGGCGATGAGCAGGCCGAGCAAGGTAATGACCAGGCGGTAGCGAAAGGCCGCCTTAATGGTCAACAAGGCCACGGCCAACAAGGGGCGCAGGGGCTTGGGGACGAGGTCGGGCACGCCGGCTAGATGGCGTCCTTTCCACTCCGGCAGGGGAACTCCTCCGACTTGCAGTACTTTGGCCACCGCCTCTGCCGCGTTGCGGGCAGGCACAGTGCAGAGGTAGGCATAGCCCTGGCGCTCGGCCGACAGTTCTCGGAAACGGCGGGCAGAAAAACCGATGGCAATTCCCTGAACGACTTGGCTCAGCACGTACGATTTCCATCCGGCCCGATTGGCGTAGAGGACCGCGCTGCTGACCAGGTTGAGAATAAGGAAGACGAGGCCGAGCTGGGGCAGTCGGAGCCACAAGGCCCAGAGCCAATCGAAAACGGCCGCCGCCCAGGAGAACCCCAGGGGAATGGCCATCAACTGCCGATCGGCGTTGCGGTAAACCTCAAAGCGACGGGTCATGGTAGGTCACTTCTTGTCGCCTTTGTTGCCACCGAGGAGTCCGGAGAGCGCGTCGTTGGCCTTGGAAAGATCCACGGGCTTTGCCGGTTCTGGGGCGGCTGTCTTGGCTGGCAAGACGGGTGAGGCTGTTGAGGTTGCTGGGGCCGAAACAGTGGAAGCTCTGGAGGCCGGTGTCTGGGGGGCGGGAGCCTCGTGGCGGACGAGCGATTCGAGCACCGCCTCGGTCGAGGGCTGGGCTGGAGCGGCGACCTCCGACACGAGGGGAGCTGCCGACTCTGTAGGCCGCGACAGGCGATCAAGCACCGAGTCAGCCTGATGAGTGCCAGAATTGTCGCCCGAATCTCCAGGTGCCCGCAGGTACTCGGCCACCCGATTGCCACTGGTGGCACCACTGGTTTCGGCCTGACGGCGAGCCGCTTCAACCACTCCGAGGAAGTACGATTCTAGGTTTTGGGTTGGGTTCTCCAGGCGGACGGTATCGCCCACCTCGGCCCGGATGAGGTTGAGGACCTTCTCGGTGGTTTCGCGGGAGAGGACCGGCGCGGTGATGCGCACCGAGTCGGGCTTGGCCAGCAGTTGATGCAGCGGGCCTTGGGCCTGGATGCGTCCGCCGTAATAAATCACCGCGCGGTCGCAAACATCTTCGACATCGCTGAGCAGGTGGCTCGACAAGATGACCGTCTTGCCCCGTTGGGCTAGGGCCCGGATCAGGTCTTTGACCTCGCGGCAGCCCAGCGGGTCGAGGCCTGCGGTGGGTTCGTCGAGAATGACCAGGTCGGGGTCGTTGATGAGCGCCTGAGCGATGCCGATACGGCGCTGCATGCCCTTAGAAAATTCACCGATGGTCCGCGACCGGGCTTGGTTGAGGCCCACCATCTCAATGAGCTGCTCGGCGCGGCGACGGCGTTCTGCCGAATCGATTTGGAAGAGGCTGCCGAAGAAATCGAGTGTCTCAGCCGGATTAAGAAACCGGTAGAGGTAGCTCTCTTCGGGCAGGTAGCCGATGCGGGCCTTGGTGGCGACATCGCGCGGCGACTGGCCGAAGACCGTGATGTGGCCCTTAGTCGGGTACAGCAGGCCCAGGAGCAGCTTGATGGTGGTAGATTTGCCCGAACCGTTGGGCCCGAGGAGTCCGAACACCTCGCCGCGGCGGATCTCAAAATCGACATTGTCCACGGCCCGCGCCTTGGGCCGACCCCAGAAGTCTTTGAACACCTTGGTCAGACCCGTGGCCCGGACGACGACGTCGTCGCTGGAGTGCTCAGCGGACGCTCTGCCGGAAGGGGAGGGAGGGTTCATGAGGCGTTAGCGGTTGAGGAAAAGGGGCGAGGGGCTAGAGGAGGTCGGCGTATCCTTGAAGACAACGCCGTGTCACTGGGGGCATCCCGGTCAAGCGGCCTGCGGGGCGGGGGTTCCGGTGCTCGGGTTGGCGGCGCCGTCGCCTTGGACGAAGGGCTCGAGTTCTTCGCCCTGGCGGACTAGGCGGGCGCTGTTGAAGACCACAAAGAGTGATCCGACATTGTGCAAGATAGCAGCAACGATCGGGTTGAGGTACCCGAAGGACGCGGCGGCCATACCGCCGATGATAAAGACGACGCCGAAGAGGAAGTTCTGGTTGATGACCGTGCGAGCCATGCGGCTGAGGCGGATGAGGAAGGGCAGTCGGCGGAGATCGTTGTTCATCAGGGCGATGGTCGCCGAGTTGATAGCGACTTCGCTGCCGGCGGCTCCCATCGCGATGCTGATGTCGCCCGAGGCCAGCGCCGGTGCGTCGTTGACGCCGTCGCCGATGACCGCCACGCGGTGGCCCTTGGCCTTGGTCTGACGCACGTACTCCACCTTGTCTTGCGGGAGGCATTCGGCCACCACTTCAGTCACGCCAATTTCTTGAGCGACGCGTTCAGCCACGGGGCGGCGGTCACCGCTCACCATGGTGATGCGGCGTATGCCCGAAGCCCGAAGTTGTTCGAGGGCCTCTGCGGCCTCCGGACGGGTCTGATCTTGGAGGCCGACCCATCCGATGCAGTGCCCATCTCGGGCCACGAAGAGGAGGCTGTATCCGGCGGTTTCATCGAGATCCACCGACGCAAAGAGGTCACCCAACACGCCTTGGTCTTTGAGGAAGGTGGCGCGACCGACCAGGATGCGCTGACCGTCGATGAGCGCGCTGACACCTCTGCCCGCGGTCTCCTTGAAGTCGCTCACCTGGGCCAGCGGCACACCGGCCTGCTGGGCCAGTGCCGTGATGGAACGAGCGGTGGGGTGATTGGAAAACTGCTCGGCGCTGGCGGCACACCGCAACAGTTCGGCCGGGGCGATCCCGTCGAGGGGGTTGAGGCGGCTGACGGCTAGACGTCCGGTGGTCAGGGTGCCTGTCTTGTCGAACACGAAGGCCGTGATGCGTGCGGCGGCTTCGAGGTCAGCGATATTCTTGACGAGGATGCCCAAACGGGCGGCGGCGCTCAGGGCGGCGACCATCGCGGTGGGGGTGGCCAAGATGAACGCGCAGGGGCAGGCCACGATGAGGATGGTGATCACCCGGTTGAGGTCTTGGGTGAAGCCCCAGACAAGAGCGGCGATGATCAGCACCAGCGGGGTGTAGTAACCCATGTACTGGTCGATGATCCGCATGAAGGGCAGCTTGGTCTTTTCGGCGGCCAGAATCAGGTCGCGGACGCGGCCCAGGGTGGTGTCTTCGCCGGCCTTGCTGACTTTGACCTCGAGGAGGCCGTTCATGTTAATGGTGCCTGCGAAGACCGCTTCGCCCACGCCCTTGTCGACGGGGAGCGATTCACCGGTGATGTTGGCCTGATTGATGGAGCCTTGTCCGGACACGATCTGACCGTCGGCGGCGATGTTGTCGCCCGGGCGGATGCGGATGATGTCTCCGACCTTGAGTTCGCTGACGGCGACTTCGACTTCGTTTCCGCCGGACAGGCGACGGGCCTTGGTCGGGGTCAGCTTGATGAGCGATTGGATGGAAGCCCGGGCACCGGCGGCCGTGCGAGTTTCGATGATCTCACCCAGCAGCATGAAGAAGGCGACGATGCCGGCGGTTTGGAATCCGCCAGCGAGGCTAGAGCCCTCGCCCTTCATGCCGTAATTGCCCGAGACCGCGCAGGCCAAGACACCTAGAGCAACCAATTCGTTGATGGAGAGCAGGCCTTTACGGAGGTCTTTGAAGGCCACCACCATGATGGGGGTGCCTAGGATGACTGCACCGATCATGGCGCTGAAGGCCGCAACGGTGGTGCCGCGATCAAAGAGCCAGTCCACCGCGAAGGAGTTCAATACGAAGATCAGTCCGACGAGCGTCGTGGAGAGCTTGGTGTTGGTGTGCGAATGATCCAGACCACCGTGGTCATGACCGCAGTCGGCGCAGGCTGCGTCCTTTTTGGCGTCTTCCTCGAGGGTCAGGAGGCTGGTGACTTGCATGGATGAAAAGGGAGAGGTTTTTGGGGACCTAGATCAACGCCCGAGCTCGGGACGCTTCTGGGGTTGGGGTTCCCGATTGAGCTGGATACGAACTTCGCGGCGCTCGCCGTCGGCCCGTGAGGGCAGGAAGAACTTGTCGGGAGAGTTGGTGAGAATGCGGGTGATGGTGTCGACCCGGAGTCGATCGCGGTAAAGGGCGGGGTTCTGGCGATAGGTCTCCAGTTGGTCTTGGAAGAAACGGGCTTCGGCGGCCAATCCCTGTACTAGCTGGTCGGCCGCAGCCTGTCCTTGGGAGACGGTGCGGTCGGCCTCGCCCTTGGCTTCACGGGTGACGCGATCAAATTCGCCCTGTGCTTCATTGATACGGCTGCTGCGGGCTTGGCCGGCCGTGATGACGGCGTCGAAGAATTCCTTCACGTAGCCCGGGGCGACGCGCTCGACATCGAGGCCTTCGATGAGGACTCCCAAATTGGCGAGGGCGAGCTGGTCGCTGACCCGCTGCTTGACCAAGTCGCGGAAGCTGGCGATGTCGCCATAAATGGAGTCGGCCTTGGTGCGGGCGGCGGACCAGTAAATGGCGTTATTAAGGCAGTTCTCCACCGTGTTGGAGGCCGCCACGAAGTTGAAGGTGTAGGCCACGGGATCGCTGATGCGGTAGCGCAAGGTGGCCCGGACGTGGAGGATGTTGCCATCACCGGTCAGGACGTAGCCCTCGGAGGCGGGATTGAGCGTGGTGGAGACCGGGGCAGCGGTCATGCCGGCGGCTTCGGCGGCCGGATCGACGGCGTACCAGGCTTTGGTGGCTCGGACGATCTTGGAGTCGCCGACGCCGATGCGAACGATTTCGTCGATGGGGTAGGGCAGGGCAAAGTGCAGGCCGTTGGTGCGGAGGATGTCGCGACCCTCGCCCACGGGCTTGCCGAAGCGCAGCACCACGGCGACCTCGTTGGGCTTGACCGTGAAGACGCACGAAAAGACGAAGGCGGCCAGCAGCAGGGCTCCGAGGAGGCGGATGAGGACCAGACTGCTGCCCAAGGCCTCGGAGAGCGCCTGACTGGAGGCGTCGTCCGATGAAATCTTGGGGCCGTCGGGCCGCAGATTGCCGGAGGGTGTGTTTGCAGCGGCCATGGGATCAGTTTTTGGAAGGTGCAGTGGCCCCGGCATCGCCACGGAGCAGGTTCAGCGGGGCGGTCTTCTCATCCAGGATGAGCGTGGTGCGATCTTTCAAGCTGGCTTCGAGGCTGTTGAGCGAGATGAGGAAGCGGGCCAGCGATTCATCTTGGTTGAGCACTTTGTAGTACTCAGTGGCTTTGGCCTCGGCCTCACCCCGCAGAACGAGCGCCTTGCGGCGGGCTTCGGCGAGGGTGGTGTCGCGCTGCAGTTCGGCCTCGGAGCGGATGCGCATGGCTTCGGCAGTGCCTTCGGCGACGAACTTCTTGCTGAGTCGCTCGCGCTCGGCCTTCATGCGCTCGAACACCTTGGCGGTCTGCGATTCGGGTAGGCCTAGTTGTTTGATGCCCACGATTTCGATGGCGATGCCGTAGGTCTTGAGCGTGGTTTCGGCCATGACGAGTTTCATCTCGTTTTCAATCTCCTCGAACTTCACTTGCTTGGGGTCGGGGGCGATGAGTTCCGAGAAATCATGACGGCCTACCACGGAGTTCTTGGCGTCACGCACCACGTTCTCGAGGCTGGTCTCGGCGCGGAAGAGGTCGCCATTGAAGCGCTTGAGAAAGAGTTCGGCGTCGGCGATCCGCCAGCCGACGAACACCGAGAGGATCGGTGACTTCTTGTCGCGGGTCAGGCTCTGCTCGTACTTGCGCTCGAAGTTCTGGAGGCGGCGGTCGAACTTGTAGACGTTCTGGATGGGGTACGGCAGGCGTAAGTACAGGCCTGGTTCGGTCTTGGGTGTGCCGCTGATGCTACCAAAGGTGGTGACGACGGCCACCTCAGTGGTGCGCACCTGGTAGGCGAACAGCAGGAAGAGGAAGATCGCCAGCAGCAATCCGCCAATGATCAGGGTGGGGGTACGGGGCTTCATCTTGGGAAGGGGAGGGGGAAGATTGATTAAAAAAGCGGGAGGTTGCCTAGGGACCCGTCGGGGTCATTTCTTGGGTTCGTCCTTCTTGACCGGCTCAATGTTCACATCTAGCAAATCCTGGCGGATCTTGTCTTCTAGGTTAAAGAGGATGACGTCTTGGGTGTTGGTCGGAAGGATAACGATCTTGCGAGAACCCGCCGAGGCTTTGGCAAACGTTTCGAGATGATTGCGGGTTGTAAAGACCTTGGGTGCGGCCTGGTAGGCAAGCAATTGGGAGGAGAATTGGGCGGCCCGTCCGGAGGCTTCGGCGATCTTTTGGGCCGAGATACCCTTGGACTCGTTGAGGGTCTTGGCGGCTGCGGCCTTGGCCAGGGGTACCGTCTCGAGCGCATAGGCATCGGCTTCGAGAATGCGGGCTTCTTTCTCCTGCTCGGCTCCGATGACTTTTTCGTAGGCCTCGGCAACTTTCAGCTCTTTGGTGCCGATCGGCGGGTGGATATCTTGGAGTCCGACGAAGACGATCTCAGTGCCGAGTTTGGCTTCGTTGGCTGCGGTCTGGATGTTGGCCTTGAGGTCGAGGGCGGCCTGTTGGCGGCCGTGGGACATGATGGTTTCAATGTCCACACTCGCCATGTAGCGGACGACTTCACGATTGGCCAGGCGCTCAAGTAACAATTGGGGCTCGCTGTGGCCGTAGGACCAGGCGCGGATGTCCTTGACGAGGTACTGCACCGGAATGCTGACGGTCAGCAGGTTCACCGGGACAATTTGCTCCGATTCGGCGGCGTTGGTGGCGATGTTTTGCTCGCGGGAGGCCACCAGGAGGTTGAACTCTTCTTTGTAGTGGGCCTTGGTCCAGAGAATGGTGTCTTCTTTCTCTAGTTTTTCGTCGGCTACGAACCCGATGTTGAAGCTTTGAATTTCGGAGACGGGGTGCCGGTGGATCTGGTCGATGGGGCGGGGCAGCTTGAAGGCGATGCCGGGTGCGAGGACGGCGCCGACGGGTTTTCCAAAGCGTTCGCGCAGAGCCTGTTCGCCGACATCGATGAACACGACGCAGTCGCTGGCGGCCAAAATCCCGATCCAGATGAGGGCGAAGTGGCTGAGCTTTTCTTCCAGGAATCGGTAGAACCAACTGTTGCTGACCCGGAAGCCAAATTGGTAGTCGAGGGCTTGGGCGGCGGTGGCGAATAATCCAGCGGGTTGGCCGAGCAAACCGACGAGGCGGCTTTCGTAGATGAGCCGGACTTCTTTGCCCTGGACCCTGGGACGATAGGCTTCGAAGACCAGAGCGAGCAGGGTTTCGAGACTCACCAAGGCCAGGAGGGCGGTCAGCACCCAGGCGATTTGGCGGTCATATTGAGGAAATCCGAACCATTGGAGGCCCTCGCTGACGGTGGCGAGGAAGGCCAGCAGGGACCCGAGCATGAGGGCAGAACCCCCCGGGCGGAGGAGTCGGATGCCCTCGAGTTGGGCCAGTCGGCAGGTGTATTTACCGAGGAGGAACGCGACCAAGCTCAGGCCAGCGAACATTGCCATGGACACTGTGGAGGGGGCCGATGCGGCCGCGCCCATGTCCTTGAGGTCTGTAAAGAAGTACAACGCCCCACTGGCTTGCATGAGGAAGAGCACCAGGGTGAGGCCTGGCACGAACCATTTTTCGAAGAGGATGCGGGATTTGCGGGCGGGGAACGCTTCGTCGGCCGTGGAGTCGAAGAGGGCCGTTTTACTGCGGGATCGGGCCAGTTCGTCCATCTCGAGTCGCTCGGAAGCTTCGGAGGCTTCTAAGCGCATCTGGAACCAGGCCACGAGGGCCATGACTAGCCCGACGAGGGTGAAGGCGGCCCCGAGTTCGGCGGTCGCAGAATCGGCGATCTTGGACACGACTTCGAGGCCGATGGCGAGTCCTAGCAGGGCGATCCAGTTCAGCATTCCGGGCTTGAGAGCGTGTCGTTCCATGGGCGGTGAGGCGGGTGGGGACTGGGAGTGTGTCAGCTGAGTTCGCGATCTTCGAAGAGCCAAACCCCGGCGGCCAGGGCGGCAGAGATGCAGGAGAACATGTAAAGGGCCGCTTTGGCGACGTAAGGCCAGGGGATGCTCTTTTTGTCTTCCAGAGCGTCTGCTAGCCAGAATTGCTGCCAATTGGGGATCAGCGCGTAAGCGGTTTTGGCCCAGAAGCTGCCGGCATCGGCGGCACCTTTAAACAGGTAATCGCCCATGAGGCCGGCGATGAAGAGTGCTGAGCAAATGGCCAGTGTGGGTACGGTATCCAGTCGGGTGGAACAGGCCAAGGCGATGGCGGCTAAGATGAGGAGTGCGAAGAGGATGAGTACGGCGGCGGGCACCATGCGCCAGTCGACCAAGGCCACTTCGCCGAAGGCGCGTTCGTCGTGCACGAAGAAGTGGATGCCCAGCACGGCTAGGGTGGTGAAGAGGATGAAAGTGAACACTGCATCGGATACAAATCCGCGGCGCAGGAAGAAGTTGAAGAATCCAGCAACGGCATAAGCCAGAGCTCCGGCTCCGCCGTAAATTGCGAGGGACTTCACATCGGTGTCTCCGTAGGCGTCGAAGGCCATTCGGCCGGCGAGGAGGGCTGCGACGACGTTGGCGTAGGTCATCAGAGCCAGGGAGGCGGAGAGGCCGACGTACTTGGCTGTCAGGAACGTCCAACGACCGACGGGCTTGGAGAGCACGGTGAGGGCGGTTCCGAGGCGAATTTCTTGGGCGACGCTCGAGGAGGCGCAGAGGACAGCTCCGAAGAGGCCTGACAAGAGCATCAGGGCTAGTGACATGTCTTTGACTAGCTTGGGGTCTTCGCCGAATCCGAAGTAGGGGACGGCCGCGATGAACACGCAAAAGCCGGACGACGTGGTCATCAACAGCAGAAAAATCGGCTGTCGGACCAACTCCATGAAAGCGTTGAGCGCTATGGATACAAAAGGTCGCATTATCGGCTAACTGTGATGTTCATACACTACGGTTGGAAAGAAGGCGCATAAAGTCAATTCGGGGAAGATGGTAAATGCGAGCGATTCGCAAAACTGCCGGGGCTTCGCGGTATCAGGCATCCGCTCGCTGAGTAGGCTCTGGGCTCCGCGGTATCAGGCCTCCGCTCGCTGAGTAGGCTCTGGGAAGGAGGATCAGCTTTCGCGCTTTGCGCTAGGGGGTTGGGGTGTTCGCCTCCAAGGCTCGCTCCGGCCTGACACCGCTCCGCTACGGTTTTGGTGGGCGGGGCTCCGCGGTATCAGGCCTCCGCTCGCTGAGTAGGCTCTAGGGAGGATAATCTTTCGCGCTTTGCGCGAGGGGTGAGGGTGTTCGCCTCCAAGGCTCGCTCCGGCCTGACACCGCTCCGCTACATTGTTCGCGGTATCAGGCCTCCGCTCGCTGAGTAGGCTCTGGGAAGGAGGATCAGCTTTCGCGCTATGCGCGAGGGGGTTGGGGTGTTCGCCTCCAAGG
>SXXZ01000392.1 GCA_005789375.1 Verrucomicrobiales bacterium
AGCGGTCGAACACGTCGTAGTCCCGCTCTCGAATCTCGTCGAGCAACGCCTCTCGGGTCTTGACCCGCCCACGAGCCTTGGCCAGCGAGACCAACAAGTCGTATTCCACCGGGGTCAAGCTCAGCGGGACATCGCCCAAGACGGCGGATCGAGAGGCCGGACGAACCCGCAGCGGGCCCACGACAACTTCTCCTTCCAAAGTGGCATCAGGCCCCGGGGAGCGGACAGTGCGTCGAGTGACCGCTCGCAATCTCGCCAGAAGTTCGCGGGTGGAGAAGGTCTTAGGCAGGTAGTCGTCGGCCCCCATTTCCAGACCGACGATTCGGTCGGCTTCGTCACCTCGGGCCGTCAGCATCAGCACAGGCACGTCCACCTTGGCGCGGATCCGTTTGAGAACCTCGAATCCGTCGAGACCCGGCAGCATGAGATCGAGGAGAATGGCATGCCACGGCTCTCCAACCGCACGGTCTACCCCTTCAGGACCTGTATGAACAACCTCCACCGAATACCCCATGGGAGCGAGATAATCACGAATCAGGCGGCAGAGCTTCCGGTCATCATCAATGACCAAAATGCGAGGCAGCGTGTCCCGGGAGGCGGAGTCGGCGTGATTGGATTTCATGAGAAAAACAAGAGCAACCCATCGGGCTTGATCTGAAGCAGGCTAGTCGGCACCCAAAGGAACCGAACGCCTATTTACCCCTGCTTAACAATTTTCCCTGCGAGACACATCATTTCATTACAGAAGTGGCATCTTATGTTTTCAGAACGTCATGGCGAGCATTCGCCCAGCGTCCACTTCCACAACACACACCATCGATACGCTATGAAAACACTGAATCGCACCTTGCTAGCTCTGGCGCTGGCCGGCGCAACCCTCACCGCCATCGCCCAAAACGAGGAGCGCCCCCAGCCTCCCGGCGGTCCTGGCGGTCCTGATGGACGGCCGCGGACGGTCTCCCCATTGATGGAAGCCCTCGATAAGAATCATGACGGCCTTCTGGATGCCGACGAAATCAAGAATGCCGCAACGGCCTTGCTGAAACTCGATAAGAATGGTGATGGCAAACTCACCCAAGAAGAACTCCGACCGGCTCGACCGGCGGGTGGTCGTGGACCTGGTGGACCTGGTGGACCTGGTGGACCGGGTGGTCCCGGTGGTCCTCGCGGACCTGGCGGACCTGGCGGACCCGATCGGGAAGGTCGTTCCCAAGGCGAGGGACGTCCGGGGCGTCCTGAAAAACAGTAATCTCCTCACCTAGAGACTCCACACTGGCGACTTCCACTCCTTGAGGAAGTCGCCGGTTTGCTTTTCTGAAACACCTAATCGGGGGAAACCCGGCTGGGGAATCCGTCGCAGGCCCAAAAAACTAATCCCGGCCCAAGACCCATCGGGCCAATTGCACCAGGGAGGCGGGCTGTCCGGTCCGCAACACGGCCGTCCTGAAAATGCGAGCGCAGCCCCACAGGACAGCTACATCGGAAAGCAGCAACAGAACCAGGGTCCCTATCACCTCTCGCAATGGAGGGTTGGCCGCGACCCGGTTCATCATCACGAACGGCGTATAGGGCGGTATCCAGGATAACACCGTCGCCACCGGGCCATTGGGATCCTTGGGTATAAAGGCGATCGAAACCAAGGGAACCATCATCAGCAAGGCAATGACTCCGGTGAAATTCTGAGCCTCCTTCAAGTTATTGCAGGTGCTTCCCAAAGCCAAAATCACTGCAGCATAGAAAAGGTAGCCCAGCAGAAAATAGAGAACGAACGCGGGCAGCAGCCAGGAATCCAACAACAAGGTGGCCAACTCCAAGGGCAAGCGGTTGGCGATGGAATCGGCCGCCAGAGCCGCAGCCCCAGCCGTGTGAAGGGTCCAAAAGGTCATCAAGACCAGCGACCCGATCCAACCCAGGGTCATCACGGCACCTACGGCCGCCACACCCACCAACTTTCCAGTCATCAACTCCAGCGGCGTCACCGAAGAAAGCAACACTTCCAAGATCCGGTTGGAGCGTTCTTCGATCAGTGAATTGAGCAGCATTTGGGAGATGCTGAACACGGCGATCCACAGCAAGTACACAAACGCACTGGGAGCCCATTGCCTGAGCAAATCCGCCATCCCTACCTGCTCCTCTCCCTCAGCTTTGCGGGGATTGAAACTCATTAACTGCGCCTGCGAGCCCTCCACTTGGGCGATGGTAGACGGGTCCATCCCCAACCGGGTGTATTCGCGACTTCGGAAATTTCTCGAAAGGGCATCAACGATGCGGTCCTGCAACTGAGTGTCCGCCTGATTGGCCGACCAAAATCTCAAGATCGGCGGCGCATTGGAGGACGGTCCGTCCTGCAGGATGGCGACGGCGAAAAGCGGCACTTCTTCGTCGACTCCAACCGGTTTGAAAAGGCGTCCCTCCCTCATCCAGTCCCGAAGGCGCCCCTCAAACTCGGAAAGATGACCGCGCCACTCCAACTCTGGGGGTAGCGCCACCAGACGATTGAGCGGGGCTGGGGGCGCGAACCGGCCCGCATCAACTTTCATCAGCGGCCCTAAATCTTCCTGCAATTTCGACCACGCCTGAGGTTGTTTGTCTGCGGCCGGAAGGGCCTGTCCAGACTTCAACCTCGGTGCAACCCATTCTCGGA
>SXXZ01000393.1 GCA_005789375.1 Verrucomicrobiales bacterium
AGCACACGGCAATGCCGCCGCCCAAATCGAGGTACCGCTTGCCGGAGACATCCCAAACATGGCTGCCGGCACCGTGGCTCAAGGCCAGGTTGAATCGACCGTAGCTCGGCACTACGAAGCGTTGGAACAGCTCGTGGATTTCCTGTTGCTGATTCTTCAGGATCGGCGGAGGCGTCGGTAGGATCACCCGGTCATTCATCGTGTGGCGCGATATGCGGTTGCAATCTTTCCAAACGCAAAGAAAAACCGACGGCTCCTTCGGGCCGAATTGCGCCAAACTGTTTGTGACCGGCGAGGGGTTGGGACTGAGGTGCTGAGAAGGTCGTTGCGCCAAAAGTCCTGTTACCGTCGCTAACAGGGACAAATCGATGAGTTCTGGGACGCGACAAGAGGTGTTGGAGAAGCTGCGAAGGCGCTACCAAGGTGCCGGGGCCGGGCATCACCCTAGCCCAGCTTCCCCTACCGAATTACACCGACTCGGGTAACACCCGTTTTGGCGCAACGAATCCAGGTGACGGGCAGCCACGGGTAACAGTGAGTTCTGGCGCACGGCGCGGGCAATCCCGATCCCGCCCCACAGAATCCTTGCTCGGGGTCGTGCGTCGTGGTCTTTGGAGTCCATGGAACGTGACACCCTCTTTCTCCTGAAGCATTGCTTTGTAGATGGTCCCGGGACGGCCTTTTATTGCCCGGAATGTTCCGAGGTCAACGGGTTGCTCCATTACCATCCGGAACTGCGGCATGCTGTCGATGTTCGCTATGTTGATTTCCAGCGTCCGCGTCCCGAGATCATCGCCCGCCTCGGCGAGGCCAACCAGTCTTGCCCGGTGCTAGTGCTGGCTGCCGGCTCGCCGGGCGACGGGCCCGAAGTGAAACGCGCCGAGGGACAGGGCACCCGATTTGTCAGCGGATCCCGCGACATTGGTAACCACTGGGCCAACCGCTTCGGCACGTCGCGGCCGCACTGAATCCCGCGACGCTTGGATTGCCATGACGACGCATTTACAGGGTGGCCATCAAGTTCTGGTGTCGCTCGTCCTAGCCTTCACTTGCTTCCGCCTCATGTCTCAGACACCGCTGAATCCACCGCCTCCTCCCACCGCCTCGATTCCGGCTGCCGAAGCCTGGCTGGCGGGCGCGGAGCTGGCTCCGGAGTTCCGGGTGCCGGCCACCCGCGAGGCGTGGAGCACCCGTCGGGCCGAGATCCGAACCACGCTCGAGGGTCTGCTGGGGCACCTGCCGCCGCGGCCCACGCGGCCGGTGGTCACGACGCTACTGCGCGAAGACCGTGGCGAGTATCGCTTCGAGAAGTTCACCTTCGACAACGGAGCCGGTGCGACCGTGGCGGGATACGTATTTCTTCCGCCGCAGGCCAAAGTCCGGGGACCGTTGCCGGCGGTGCTCTACTGCCACTGGCATGGAGGCCAGTACGATATCGGCAAGGATGAGATGTTGCAGACCAATGCCGTGCCCGTGGCGGCCGGTCCAGCTTTGGCGCGGTTGGGTTACGTGGTCTTGGGCGTTGATGCCTATTGCTTTGGCGAGCGCAACGGTCAGGGCCCGGGCGGCCCGGCCGAAAAAGGCTCCGCCGGAGAGATGACGGCTTCCAAATTCCAGCTGTGGGCCGGGCGCACTCTTTGGGGGATGATGTTGCGCGACGACCGGATGGCCCTCGATTACCTCGTTTCTCGGCCCGAAGTGGACCCGCAGCGCATCGGTGTCACCGGCATTAGCATGGGAGCCACGCGCTCTTGGTGGCTCATGGCCCTCGACGAACGACTGCGGGCCGGGGTGGCCGTGGCGTGCATGACGCGTTACACCGAGCTCATCCGCGAAGGCGGTCTCAAGGCCCATGGCATTTACTACTTTGTTCCGGGCCTGCTGCGGCACTTCGACACGGAGGCTGTGATGGCTCTGGCCGCGCCCCGACCCCTGCTGTTCATGACCGGTGGAAAGGATTCGGGCTCTCCTGCGTCCGGCATTGCCCGGTTGGAACCACCGATTCGTGAGGCCTACCGGCTTTACGGGGCCGACTCCTCCTTCGAAAGCCGCCTGTATCCCGACCTGGGTCACGTGTACACGCCCGAAATGTGGGACCGCACCCAAGCCTGGCTGGGCCGGCACCTCGGGAATTAGGGGTCAGTCAACGATTCTTGACTATCTCCATCGTCTTACCCACGGTAATTATCAATGGCACGGAGTCTACGGATCGAGTTCAAAGGTGCGTTTTATCACGTGATGGCGCGGGGAAACCAGAAGAAGGACATTTTCTTCGACGACGAAGACCGATGGTCTTTCTTACAAACACTTCAGGAAGCCCGCGACCGGACCGGATGGGGCGTTCATGCCTGGGTATTGATGAACAATCACTACCACCTGCTCCTACAAACCCCGCATGCAAATTTGGTAGAAGGCATGAAATGGCTGCAAAACGCCTACACCCGCCGACTCAATGGCCGGCACCGTCTCTGGGGCACGGTTTTTGGGGATCGTTACAAGGCGGTTCTCGTCGAGGGTGAATCTCGGAATTACCTCAGCACCCTGCTCGACTACATTCATCTCAACCCAGCCCGAGCGGGGATTGCGGGCTCCGGCGAGGGGGGCTTTTTAGAGTATCCTTGGAGCAGTTTGTCCGTCGCCTATGCCACGGGCCCGGAGGCCCGCCCGAGGTGGATGAGCGTGGAACTGGGGCTGGCCGCCTTTGGCATGCAAGACACCGTGGAAGGTCGAAAGGCCTTTGTCGGACGGTTGGAGCGACGCGCGCTGGAGGAATCGACGAAGGCCGGAATCGTGCCTATCTCCGAAGGGGTCGATGCGCGTCTGAGTCACTTGCGGAGGGGTTGGTATTGGGGATCTCAGGCCTTTTCCGAAACGGCAATGGAGCTGGGCAAGTTACAGCTTCAAAGCCGCGCCGACCCCACCCTTCGCGCGACTCTCCTCCGCCACGCCCACGATGAAGACGCCGCCGAGGGGTTGGTGACCGAGGCCTTGGGTTGCTTAGGGCTTGGGCCGGAGGAGTTGATCCGGCTCAACGGCTCGGATCCCCGCAAGGTGGCGATCGCAGCGGGCCTGAAGAGAAACACGAGCGTCTCACTGGCATGGATCTCCGGGCGGTTGAGGATGAAAAGCGCCGCCAATGTCAGCCAACAACTCCGGAAGCTGGCCCAAGGTGGCCCAAGCTTGAAGCAATCTCAGCCAGCCCTAGCCGAAAAATTGTCGGGCATCTTTCCCTGACTCCCAATCCCCCGCCAGTTCCCGCCGAACACCTTCCGAGCCACAGTACCGACACCCCCCGCATTCGGAGTGCCGAAAATGATGTGCGGCGCGGTCCTGCTTGGATAGACCGGGCGACGAAGCGTCACCGTCTTGTATTCCGATCCGAAACCGGCTTCTCGCAAGGCCGATGGCGCTTCCTCCAAGTTCATCGCCACAGGCCACGGGAGGTCTATGTCACCCATCTAGGGCAAAGCCAACGGCCTGGTAGCCAGTTCCAAGAAAGCACTGGAGTAGGTCATGATTAGGTTCGTGGCTCACTATTGAAACGTCTGTTGCAAAATTTTAGATAATCAATGCACAGCTTTCAGCGAGGACGTGCTATTCCTCCATCACCGATTTCAACCAGTGATTACCTACTCACAACGAGGCTCAGTCGAAACGATTTTGATGGGATGGGTCGTGCTGGTTGCACCTTGTTCGGCCAAAGCTTCGGTGTTCCGCTCAGTGGTTCGCCCTAGCCAGTTCTTGAAAGCTGTCACCCCAGC
>SXXZ01000056.1 GCA_005789375.1 Verrucomicrobiales bacterium
CACGTCGGATCGGTGCAGGAACTCCGAGAGGGGGACTCCCGTGAGTTCTTCCAAACGCGAGCTGGCGTAGTGGAAGGACATGTCACTCCGTTGGTTGAAAATCACCCCGGGCCAGCGTCGCATCAGGTTGTCGACTTGCGCTTCGGCTTGCAGCAACCGGAGACGCAGACGCTGGTTTGCCTCGCCGCCGCGACCCGCGGTCGGCCAAGACTCCTCCTCGAGGCGAGGTCGCGGGGGGACCGAGGATTCGATGTGAGCAAAAAGTCCGCCGGGGCTGCGCCCCCCGGTGAGGCGGATCCACCCGTCGGGCTGATCGGGAGGGCCTGGTAATTCTTGGGTTCGAAATTCAGCCGCCGATTCGGTCCAGGCCCGGATTCCTGGCTCCCACTCTGGGCGGCGGTGGCTCAGTACTTGGCACCAGTCGCGCCCAATGAGTCCCACGGATGTTTCTTCCAACCATTCGGCCAAGGGCTCGTTCACCGAGAGGATGTGCCCTTGCGGATTCAGCACGGCCAATCCTCCGATCAACCAGCCGGAGCCGGGATGAGGAACCACTGTTTCCGTGGGCAAGGGTTGCATCTGGGAAGCGATCGGTACGAGCAGCCTTAGATTAAGGGGATGTTTGCCGATTGTCAGCCATTCAGATGTTTGCCGGACCCACTTCATGGGAAAACTCCTAGCGCAACTTTCCGGGAAGACTGGTTTTGACTGACACACGACCACTCAATGGACTCTCCGCTGAACCAAGACTGGCTGGATGAGGTGGCCCAACGCCGTTTGACGGCCGACGAGGCTGCTCAATGGCGCCGGCAGTTGTCTGAACGTCCGTCCGAGGCGCGGCGTCTGGAAGAAGAATTGGCGCTGAATCATCTTCTGGATTCCCAGCCCAGGCCGAGAGTTTCTAGCAACTTTACTGCTCGAGTCCTTTCCGACCTTCAGGAATCTCCGGAACAAAAGTCGTGGATTTCCCGATACTGGACTCAGAGCGTGGTCCGAGTTTCGAATGGGGTTCGGTTTTTTTCGGGGGTAGCCGGTCGAATTTGGGCGCACTCGATCCCCATTGTTGTAGCCGTGGTTTGCGTGGCGATTCCCCTCAACTGGGGTTGGCAACGGGTTCAGGTCCATCGGCATGGAACGATGGCTCGAACGGCGGCCGAGTTGTCGGTCGCTGCCGCGATGCCAGGGGTGGCTGTTCTGCAGGATTTCGAGGCGGTTCAACTTTTGGAGACCCGCTCCGCCCCCGACGATGTGACGCTCATGCAGGCCCTCCGCGAGGACGTTCCATGAGACTGCCCAAAGAGGTTCTATGAGGTTGCCCACGGAGATTCTGTTGCAGAGGTCCAAGGAGGGTTTCGTCCAGTTGTCTTTGGCCAACGCGCCCTTCAGACCACTCTTGCCACTCTTGCGAATTGGAGGTCTTTGGGTGATGGGTTTTCTGGTCGTGACTTCGACGGGAGTTCCTGTGGCATTGGGGCAGTCTTTAGATCCTCAATCCAATTCTGGGCAATCGGTTGTTCAGCAGGGTGTTCAGCAAGGTGTTCAGCAATCAGTGCGTCCCCAGACCACTCGTGAGACGACCCGTGAAACCACTCGTGAGATAAACACCGCTCCTTCGGTTCCGCATCCTTTGGGGGTATCCAAAACACCTCAGGTTCGATCGGGTCCACCCCTGCCTCAACAGGCCACCTTGCCTCCGGTGCCCAAGGTTCGGACCCCCACCGACCGTTTTCGGGAACTCTTGGCCGCCAACCTAGAACAACGGGAGACCTTGTTGTCGCGAAAGACTCCCGCGGCCCGAACGCTCATCGAGGCCAAGCTTCGGGAGTTCGGGGCTCTCCGCCCCGACGAGCGTGAGATTCGTCTGCGTTTGGCTCAGTTTCAGGATTCCTTGCGAACCCTGCTGCCAGTGCCTCCTACAGAGCGAGGCCCCTTGATGGCCGTGGTGCCTGAGGAAGACCTTCCCTGGATCGAGGAGCGCTTAGCCGCCTGGGATTTGCTCCCCGAGGCCGAGCGGCGCGATGTTCTCGAAAGTGAGCGACGCCTGTCGTGGTTCGTCCGCCAAGCCGAGGTGTCCTCAGATCGCCAGCGCGTCGAAGCCTATATGGCCACTCTCTCACCGTCCGCCCAGCAGGTAGCCCGTGAGCAAATGGAGAGATGGTTGGCTCTGCCCTTGGCCGAACGGAGCCGGAAGGCAGCCGCCTTTTCGCGGTTCTTTGACCTCACGGTCGACGAGCGTCAGGCCGCCTTGGGTACCCTATCTCAAACCGAGCGCCATCAAATGGAACAGGCCTTGAGCGACTTTGCCGCTCTGACGCCCGATGCTCGAGAGCGGTGTGTGCGTGGGTTCCAGAAATTCGAGGCCTTGAGCCCTGCCGACCGGGAGCAGTTCCTGCGGAGGGCGGAGCGCTGGAAGGCCATGAGTCCCAATGATCGCGCTGCCTGGCGTCGTTTGGTCGAAAAAGCCCTCACCTCGCCTCGGAAGCCACCGTTCCCCGCCGAAGAGACGATGCTGGCTTCTCCTCCTCGGTGACCCCTGAGTGGCCGAAAACCCCAACCTCACCCAAGCACCTCCGAGGTAGGGCGATTTCTCCGAAAGCGCCACGTCCACAGACACTGCCCCCCATTCCCTGAACGGGTTCTCGACTTCGCTGTCGCAACCGGGGGCCGCAATTGGATTGCGGTTTTCCTCCGACTGGAGTCGGGTTCTTCACTATGGACGATGAACCTCCATCCTCCTCCGCAACCCCTCCGGTAATCCCCGGACATTCCTGGCCAGCGCGACCTCCGGTGACGGTGGCACCGCCCCCAAAGAAGAAGGGTTTTTGGGGTACGATCGCCCTGCTGGCGGCCACCGTGTTTCAGTTCGGCTCGAAGCTCCTGCTCCTAATGCCGTTCCTGAAGTTTCTTCCGGTTTTTCTCAAGACGGGCGGGACGATGATCCTGAGCGTGGGAGCTTATGCCCTCTTGTGGGGGTGGAAGTTTGCTTTGGGTTTTGTGGTCCTCATTTTTGTTCATGAATTGGGCCATCTGGTGGCCGCCCGAAGTCAGGGGCTCCGGGTCGGGGCGCCGGTTTTCATTCCCTTTATGGGTGCTTTCATTGCGCTCAAAGACGCCCCTCGGAATGCGTGGATCGAGGCCGTGGTGGGCATCGGTGGGCCTATTTTTGGAACGATCGGCGCGGGTATTTGCTACATGATCCACGTGGCCACGGGCGATCCCTTTTGGTCGGCCCTGGCCTACTCGGGCTTTACGCTCAACTTGTTCAACATGGCTCCGGTTGGTTTTTTGGATGGAGGCCGGATTGTCACTGCGCTGTCTCCTTGGCTGTGGGTGGCGGGCTATGCCCTGATGATTGCCTACCTGGTTTATGAGGCGATGACGCGGGGCTGGATTAGCCCGATTCTACTCATGGTGCTGGTCATGGGTTTGCCTCGATTGTTCTCCCTCTTCCGGGCGCGAGATGAGGAGTCGCGGCGTTTCTTTGAAGTCGAGCCTCAGCAACGTTGGACGATTGGTATCGCCTACTTTGGCTTGATCGCGCTGCTAGCCTTGGGAATGACCCTCAGCCATGTGCCCTCCTGAGCGCGCTGAAAAAGAGGGCTCTTGGAAAAGCCTGCCCGTCACCCGGGGTTGCTTTGTCTGTGGGATCGACAATCCCGTCGGGCTTGGGTTGACCCTTCTCAGCGAGGGTCGCGGCGTGGAGGTCTTGGTTCAGTTCCGTGATGAACACTGTGGGTTCACCGGCGTGGTGCATGGCGGGTTGATCTCCACGGTGTTGGATGAGGTCATGGCTTGGGTGATTGGTGTGAACACACGCTCGTTTGCCTTCGCGGCCGAGTTGAACGTGCGGTTCCTGCGATCGGTGCCCCCCGGAGTCCCTTTGAAGGTCCGTGCCGAACTAACGGCCAATCGTCGGGGGCGACTTTTCCTGACTCGCGGGGATGTCTTGGGGTCCGATGGTGTTGTTTATGCCGAGGCCACCGGCAAGTTTCTGCCCATTCCCTCGGAACGGCAGTCAGCGATGCTGGCAGACTTTGTGGGGGACCCGTCGCCCTGGATTGCCAAGCCGGCGGTCTAATCGGGGTGCTGGGAATTTAAGATTCCAGCGGGGTCACCCGCGGCAGCGATCGATGAGGGTGGGGAGCAGGCTTTCTACCCGGGCTACTTCTTCTTCGGTGGATTCTCGGCCGAGCGAGAAACGGACTAGGGCTTTGGCGCGAGACTCGGGCACGCCCATGGCCCGGAGCACATGGCTGGGTTCGACAGATCCGGCCGTGCACGCGGAACCGCTGGAGGCGTAAACGCCTTCCAGATCTAGGTTGGCCAAGAGGGAGATGCTGTCGGTGCCTTCGACCGAGAAAGCCAGGGTATTGGGTAGGCGATTTTCTGGGCATCCGTGGCGTTCGACGCCTGGAAGGGAAGTCACGGTCCGGGCCAGACGTTCGGTCCAGGCTCTCAATGAGTCCGTCGGGAAAACCGGTTGAAGGACGAGGGTTTCGAAGGCGCTCACCAGACCGGCTACGGCGGTTAAGTTCTCGGTGCCACCGCGTCGTTCGTTTTCTTGGGCTCCGCCATGTTGCGTGGGATGTGGGAGCAGGGGAGAGCGGATGAACAGTGCACCGGCCCCCTTGGGCCCATGGAACTTGTGAGCGCACACCGACACTAGGTCGGCCTCGAATTGGTCGATGCGCTCGAAGGGTAGTTTTCCGAAGGCTTGGACGGCGTCGGTGTGAAAGAGTACGCCCCGTTCGCGGCACAAGCGACCGATCTCGGCTACGGGTTGAAGGGTGCCGGTCTCGTTGTTGGCAGCCATGATCGAGACCAGAGCGGTGTCGGGGCGAAGAGCTTGGGCCACGGCCTCAGGGGAGACGCGGCCGTGGTGATTCACCGGCACTAGCGTGAGGGTGAACCCTTCGTGGGCTTCGAGGTGTTTCAACGCGTGCAGTACTGCGTGATGCTCCACGGGTGAGACTACCAGGTGGCGGTAACCTTGGGCCCCTCGGAGGCGGGCTGTTCCAAGCACGGCCAGGTTGTTGGATTCGGTTCCGCCACTGGTGAAAATCACTTCGCTGGGCCTGCATTTCCAGGCTCCGGCCAATCGGTAGCGGAATTCGTCCAAAGCCGCTCGGGCTCGGCGTCCGACGGCGTGAACGCTGGAAGGGTTGCCCCAAACGTTCTCCAGGTACGGTTCCATCGCCTGCCGGACTTGGTGGTCCAGAGGCGTGGTGGCGTTGTAGTCCCAATAGATGGGATTCACTCGGATGAGGGAGGGTCGATGGGGAGTTCTGTGCGGCCGGGCCGCAAATCCTCAGAAGGTGCGGATCTTAATATTGCGGAACCACACGTCGTCGCCGTGATCTTGCAGGCAGATGTGACCGCTCGAATTTTTGGCGAAGCCAGGCATGCCTTTGAATTTGGATTCGGAGATGAGCTTCTGGGTCTCGGAGCCGCCCCACTGGTACTCGACGACTTTCTTTTTGTTGAGCCAGTGCTCGGCCTGGTTGCCTTTGACTACAATGCGGGCCTTATTCCATTCGCCCACGGGCTTGAGTTCTTTTTCGGTGTTGCAGGCGATGAGGGCGTAGAGCGCGGCGGCGCTGGTCTTGGGGTTCTTGCCGTCGGCGTGCTTGGATTCGTCGAGGACCTGGTATTCAGGGCCTGTCTCGTAAGAGGCGTTGTGGTCTTCGGTCACGCGATAAATGACGCCACTGTTGGCTCCGGGGGAAACTTTCCATTCAAAACGCAGTTCGAAATCACTGAACTTGTCGAGGGTGATGAGGTCGCCGCCGCCCTCTCCGGCCACGTGCCGCAGGGTTCCGTTTTCGACACGCCAACCTTTGGTGGGGAACGAGGTCGCTTTGTAGCCGCGCCACTGGGAGGTGTCTTTGCCGTCGAAGAGTTGCTTCCACCCTTCCTTGTCGGACTTCTTGTCTTTCTTGTCGGCTGCCAAGGCGGGTGTGGAGACGAGGACCGTCGCCAGGGCGGCGGACATCACGGAGAGGAGCACGCGTTTCATGGTTTGATGGAATACAACGGTGCGTCGCCGATGACTTGTCGGCAAGTACCGTTGCTAGTGCCGGAATCAGAAAAGGGTTTCCAAGAGCTTTTGGACGGCCTGGGAGGGGACAGGTGTACGACGACGATTATTTTCCCCAGCGCATTGCCTCACAATTCTGGTTGCCGGGAAGGGGAAGAATAATTGTCGTGTAACAGGCGGCTTAACCACATTACTCCCCATGACGTCTGGACCCGATTCCCCGATATTCACGATGGCGACAGTTGCCCTGAGGCTTTTGCTGGGATGCCTGAGCCTTCAGGCCGTTCTCCCCATGGGTGTCTGGGCAGCCTCGCTGTCGGTGGACGGTGTTCATCGGGTGCCGCACCTCCAATCCACCGAGATGCAGTATCGCAAGAAGGCCGATTTCAGCCTCGGTGCGCGGGTGGAGGTTTACCTGCGCAATACATCCACCGAAGTGGTGGTCATTCCGGCTTCAGCCGACATCCGGTTGCGCGGTCACACTCCCGAGGAACTGCTGAAGACCGACGAGTGGGCGTGGCATGACCTACCGTCCGCATGGGGCGGCGAACCGCTCCGCCTGCCACCGGGTGCCATGACTGTTTGGAGTTGGAACGGCAAGCGCGCGGAGTGGGGTACGAACACACAGACCGAGTTGGCAGTGGGTCTTCCCGGAATGGGCGAGGCCGATCGGATGCAGGTGCGGATCGACAGTCCCGACGTATGGCTCTCAGCCGTGACGTTTCTCGGCACGGGAACCCACATTCAACCGGATTCCGTGCTCTTTCATCTGGTCAATCGCACTGCTGGCTCGCTGCGACTCGAAGCCTGCCGTCTCTGGTTGCCGGAGAACAATGCCACGTGGCGCTCTCTCAAGGCTCAACCGTGGATCAGCAACCGACTGGATCGCTTTCCGACGGACGGTCTCATCCCAGCGAACCATCGTGGCGGTGCGCGCGTGGACACGGGTCGGTTGCCGCTCACCTACGCTGCGCTGGAAGTGCGCTTGTCCGACGCTGCCGGAAAGCCGATCACCGTCTGGACCCACCAACGCATCAAACGCGAGGTGTTCGATATCAGCGGTGGTTGGGTGGCCTCGAAACTGGGCTCCAGCAACACCCTGCACGCGGAGCCGTATTTGCAAACGCTGAGCCGGATGCACATCAACGCGGGCATGCACGAGCATGTACCCGGATATTCGGACACGCCGCTCTTCGAAAAGTATCCGCTCAAATACATGAACCGGCTGCAACCCGTTGCGCGGTACGACAGCGACTCGATGCTCCCGCGCATTCATGCCGTGGAGTTTCTGGGTGAGCCGCAGTATGGCGGTGGCAAGCCCGTGGCACCGCAGGATTGCTGGAAGGCGTTCGCGCCCTACGCGCCAACCCGGCTTCCGACTTCGGTGACGCTCAGCGAGGAACGGGTGTGGCGTTTCTACGCCGGTGTCTCCGACTACCCGCACTACGACGCCTATCGCGTGACCGCGCCATCGCCCGATGCCTGGGGCCAGTACGACCGCTGGGGTGGCCAACGGATCCGCTGGGGGGCTCCTCTTGAAACCATTGGCGAAATGTCGCGGTCGTTGCGCGAACTGAACCGCCCCCGTCCGGTGGCTTATTGGTCTCAAGGATCCCACCATGACTGGAGAGGCTACGGCGGACGCAAGCGCGGTTCCCCGACCCCCGATGAACTCCGTCTCCAAGCCTACCATGCCCTCGCCAGTCGCATCACGTCGCTCTACTGGTTCAACCTAAGTCTGCACTCGCTGGTGGCCTTCCCCGATTTGATCGAACCGATGACCCGCGTCGGCCGCGAGATTCGGATGTTGGAGAATTACTGCCTCGAAGGCGACGCCACGAGCCACGAACGCGTGTTGCGGGATGGCAAGTCGGACTGGGACTTGGATGTGGTGGCCGGACCTCGCGGGGCGCTGCTGTTTGCGCTCGACCTGGCCTACACACCGGACCCAGAGGAACACGTCTTCAAGTTCGGCCCGCCGCGGGAGGCCACCTTTCTCTTTCCGCTGCCTGCTTATCTTCGTACGCCGGCCGAAATTTTCCGCGTGGATGCCGACGGGGTCACGCAGGTTGAGCACACAGTGAGTGGCGGATTCGTGGAAATCCGCGACCGCGTCAGCCGCGCGACGATTTACGTGGTGGCTGCAAAAACCGGAGAACGCGCCCGCATCGAAACGCAGCGGCAGGCGCTCATCGCCCGAGAGAAAACCCTCGGTTTCGATCCCGCCGGTAAGCCGGCAGACATGGCCGTGTTGCAGGAAATGGCTCGAACAGCGGAGAAGTGAAAAGTTCGACGCCGATCTCCTCACGATCTTGCCTGTGTCCGTCGCGGGGGTCTCCCGGCGCTGCTTTGTGGCTCCGGATATCGCCAACCCCGGCTGAAGCGGGTGCGGCTCTGGTTGCCCGCGCTCTAGGCCGCCAGCGGTTCGTTCATGAATGTCTACCGAACCGTTGCCGGGCTGTGCTGGGTCCCGAACTTCATCGCGGCCGAGATCATCCTTCGCGCCACTTCTTCAGGTGACAGACGCGATGGGCATGCAGTTAGAGAGGAGCAGGGTCGACTTGCCGTCCTCATCGGGAACGCAATGGAGCCACCCGCCGATGCCGTCGTGCGGTCGTCCCCGATTCATTGAAGCAGGCCCAGCGCAACGATTTCAGCAACGTCTTTCCACCGGCTTTGGCCATCGGATGATCCGGCGGCGTCACGAGGACGAACAGACAGGCTCTTCTGGCTTATTGGTCGAGGAAACACCGCCTCGACCTTTATGCCTGCCGAAACGATTCACTTGATCTGGCCGCATGAAGGCTGAATGACGTTTCCTGTCATGCACCTGAGGCCCGAGTGAGTCTCAAATCCGATTGGACCAACCATCGGACACGGGGCAGAATGTTGCTGTTGTGAACACCACCGCCTCCTCCTTTTCTCCGGTGCATGCTGGGTTTCGGATCCTTCTTTTGGGGTGGCTTTGGGTCGGAGGTGTTGCCTGGGGTGCATCGACGACGAATGCTGTGCGCCGCGACCATTGGGCATGGAAACCCCCGGTACGGCCGGAGTTGCCCGTGGTGCGTCGGGCGGATCGAATTCGATCTCCGATCGACCGGTTCATTGTCGCCCGACTCGAGAGGGAGGATCTCAACCTGTCTCCGGAGGCCGACCGGGTCACACTTCTGCGTCGCCTCCATCTGGATCTCACCGGACTGCCGCCGAGTCCCTCCGACGTGGATCATTTTCTGGCCGACAAAACGTCCGGGGCTTGGGACCGGGTCGTATCGAGTTTGCTAGCCTCCCCGCATCACGGAGAACGCTGGGGACGACATTGGCTGGATGCGGCTCGCTATGCCGACTCCGATGGTTTCGAAAAGGACAAGCCCCGGTTTGTCTGGGCATACCGAGATTGGGTGGTCGACGCCCTCAATCGCGACCTACCCTATGACCAGTTTCTCATCGAGCAAATCGCTGGCGACCTGTTGCCTCAGGCGACCGATTCCAGCCGCGTGGCCACTGGGTTCTTGCGCAATGCGATGTTGAATGAAGAGGGCGGGGCAGATCCCGAGCAGTTTCGCATCGATGGTCTCATTGATCGAATGGACTGCATCGGCAAGGCGGTGCTCGGCATTACCATTCAGTGTGCCCAATGCCATGACCACAAATACGATCCCATTTCGCAGGAGGAGTACTACCGCTTCTTTGCCTTCCTGAACAACGATCACGAATCGTCCGTCGTGGCCTACAGCCCTTCGCAACAACTCCAGCGTGACCAGTTGGCGCGGCAGATCCGGGAACAGGAGGAGATTCTTCGCCACACCACGGCGGACTGGCAGGTTCGCATGGCAGCCTGGGAAGCATCGGTGCGGGGCGATCAGCCGGAGTGGACGGTCGTTCATTGCGAGCATGTCGGAGAACGAGGGGAGAGGTTCTATCAATATGAAGACGGGTCGATTCGTGCTGCCAGTTATGCCCCCACTCAATGGGCACCCCATTTCCGGGGCACGAATGGGCTCACCTC
>SXXZ01000394.1 GCA_005789375.1 Verrucomicrobiales bacterium
ACGCGCAGGACGCCCTGAGGTCGCCCCTGCTTGGTCAACAACCCGGACACTTTGCGACCGGCGCTGTCGGTGAGCTTGATCAACCGTTCATCTCCCACCCGGAAGGAAGGCTGCTGACTGGCGGCTGCTCCTATTTTTCCTGCGATCATCGTTGGAAGTGCAACCTACGAACGGAGCTTCTCCAAGTCAACGAACCCTCCGGGCACGTTCTTGGCCCTGCCCTAGCCCTTGTATCCCAAGAGGTGACGCTGTTTGATGAGGGTGGCAACCTCGTTGGGCACCATGGGTTCCCATCCCGGTTCGTTGGCCTGAAGCATTTTGAGAACATTGCGGCTCAACACACTCATGTTGGCTTCGTTCACGTCGCGCAGGCCCTGGATGAAGAAATTCTCCATCAAGAACAGGTACAAATGCCGGAGGTGCGGAGCCACGCGGAGATTGCCCGAAGTGATGATGGCCCCGCTCTCCGGATCCTTGAAGGGGTAGACGAAGAGCTTGAGGTCGTTTTTGAACATCCGCCCAAAGCTCTCCAAAATGCCGCCGGCCAATTCGGAATAATACCGCTCCTCGAACAATTCCTTGAGCGTGGGAATGCCCATGACGAAGCCCACGGGGTTCTTGGTGAATCGATGCAAGTAAGCCGCCAAGCGATGGAACTCACCGTGGTTGGAGATCAACACCGGATGACCGAGGGTGGCCAACATGTCCACACGGTCGAGGAAGTCTTGGTGATCGATCCGTCCTTCGGCGCTCAGGTTCTTGAGGGTCATTTCCATCAACACCACGAGGTTCTTGCCGTCCACGTTCGGCTCCTGGATGAACTGCGCTTGGGCGTAGCGGAGCATGTCGACGGTGACATGGGTCACTGGCCGGAATGAGCCGCGTTCCACGAGGATGCTCTTTTTGTACAAGGCATCCGCCGGTTGCACGATGCGACCATCGGGCATGAACATCGCCGCATTGGTCAGCCCCTTCTCCACCAACTGGAGTGCGAGCAGACGGTTGTCGACCGAGGCAAATTCCTTGCCGCGGAACTCGATCATGTCGACCTCGATGCGCTCGATGGAAAGGCTGTCGAGCAGGGCGTTGACGATGGCCTCGGGGTGCCAGTTCAAGTACATCGCCGCGTGGATGAGGTTCACGCCCAGGATGCCAATGGCCTCCGCCTGCTGGAGGCTGTCGCGGTCCCACATCGCGACGTGCAGGAGGATATCGCTCGGTTCGGAACCGGGCTCGCTCTGAAACCGGATGCCCATCCAACCATGGGTCTCGTCTTTCCGCTGGAAACTCTTGGCCGCCACGGTGGTGGCGAATGCGAAAAACTTGGTGGTCGCGCCGCGCTGGCCTTTGAGGCGTTCGACCAAGAGCGGGTACTCGTGATCGAGCATCGAGATCAAACGCTTGCGGCTCACATACCGGTCGCTCTGGCCGTAAATCGCGTCACTGACGGTCATGTCGTACGCGGAGATGGTCTTGGCGATGGTGCCGCTGGCTCCGCCGACCCGGAAAAACCACCGCGCAACCTCCTGACCGGCGCCAATCTCGGCGAAGACGCCGTACTTGGTCGGATCGAGGTTGATTTGAAGGGCCTTCTGGTGGGTATCGAGTTGATCGCTCATTCCTTAAGTCCTATGGAAAACCGAATTTCGCCGGCGCGCAACCTCGAGGAGGCTTCGCAGTTCTCTCACCGCCCCCTTGCGGCCTCTTCCTCAATTGGATGACAAGCCGCTGGAACGATCGAGTTCAACCTTCAGCCAACGCAAAAAGCAGATGGTATTGTCGTACACATAGATTCCCAAGTAGCAGAGATCGTGGTCCCGGGGGAACCGTCCGTTGGCAATCTCTAGACCGCAATTCTGAACCGACCATGACACCTCCTGCTGACCCACGCTCATCGAGAGCCAATAAGTCTGGAGGTTATTGGTGCGAACCAACGGGTTCCAAGCTTCGGCTGGCAGCGTCACCGGAACCCCTTGATGGAAGGCGGTGGGGGCCACCAACTCATCCCCGTCGACATGGAACAACAAGTGATGCGACAGCCGACCAAAATGCTCCCGATGGCCGAAATCAGCCTTGGGCTCCCTGAAAATGGGACGGGGCGAAAGATACACACCCAGGTGTCCCCGCCAGGCTTCTTTGCGCAGCCCCAACTCAACACGGTCGCCCACTCGAAGGGGTTCCGTGCGGGTCAGGTGGGTGTTGAACAGCATCAAAGCCGGGTCTTCGCCTAAAGTCACCGTCTTCACGTAACCATCATTTTCGCCCTGGGGATGGCGGTAAAGGGTGGCCACCAGCGGGCTCCCTTGAAACGAGGCCGATTCCGTGAAATGGACGGCCGAACTGAAAAAGGCCCAAGTCAGTAGACTCAAAACCAGGAGCGAGACGGACCAGATCGCGAGCTTTCGCCGTTTCGAACCATGATTTGAGATACAACGCCCCACCCGGATCTGGTCGGCCTCAGAGCCAGAAATCAAGGCCAGCAGTACCGGTCGGATCACCTCCAGATTCGAAAGCCGGTAGAGCCCCACCGGCGAGCACAAGGCATTGATCAAATCATTGAGTAGTCTCTCACTG
>SXXZ01000395.1 GCA_005789375.1 Verrucomicrobiales bacterium
GTGGTTTCCATGACCGTGTTTTTGTTGCAACTCGATTTCTAAACGCTCTCCGGAGGCCAGGCTGAGGGGCTCCTTCAGGCGCAAGCGCAACTGCGCGGGCTTGCCCGCCTCGGGCAAGATGGCCCAACCGGCGAAGGTACCGCGGGCGTCTTGGTCGATGACCGAAGCCGCCGACCATTTGCCGTAGGGATTCTTGTCGGCCGACACCGTTTGCTCGTGACTGGCCCACACCGAATCAAAGGCAACTTCACGCGTCGGAGCACCCTCACGAACCACGCGGGCCACGACCTCCGTCAGCACGAAATTGCCATTACCGGCGCGGCCCGGTCCTTGAGAAGGCAAGGATTTGTCGGGCAACACTTCCACGCGCACACCGACCACTCGCTCCGGCAGTGAGGCAAATCGAACCACCGTGCTGTCGGTGTCGAGGCTCTTGCCTCCGATGAGCACCGAACGGTCGTCGCGAATCGTCACCGTCGCACCCCCAGTTGAATCGGCTGAAGTGGGAGCGGCCGCGGTCCACAGCGAGTCTGAACGCAGGGCTTCTAGTCGTTCCTGCCGCCAGCGTCCAAAGGCACCCTCCAACTCCGGATGAGGTCCTTCGAAGCGCTCCTTGAGGCGCTGAGCCTCGGCCGTCCATCGGGCCAGTTCGCGGGCTTGGGGTTCGGTGGGCACGAGCATACCGTCTTCGCGCCGGCCGATGATGGCCTCCTTCACGTCGGCGAAGAAGGCGCCCATCGAGTAGAAATCACGGGCCGTAATAGGATCAAACTTGTGATCATGGCACTGGGCGCACCCGATGGTTTGCCCCATCCAAACCGTGCCGACGGCGCGAACCCGATCGGTGAGGTAGCGCGACTCGTAATCCTTCTCCTGCGCCCCGCCCTCCTCGGTGGTGAGCAAGAGTCGGTTGAAGCCCGAAGCCACCCGGGCCTCCATCGAAGCGTTCGGCAATAAATCGCCAGCCAGTTGTTCCCGAGTAAACTGGTCGAAGGGCTTATTGTTGTTGAACGAGCGAATGACGTAATCGCGGTAGGGCCAGATGTTCCGCGGATTGTCGGAATGGTAGCCGACGGTATCGGCGAAGCGCACGAGGTCGAGCCAGCCATTGGCCATGCGTTCCCCGTATTGAGGCGTGGACATCAAGCGATCCACCAACCGCTCATAGGCACCGGGATCGGAGTCGGCCTCGAAGGCGTCCACCCACTCTGGGGTCGCCGGTAAGCCAGTGAGATCTAGGCTCAATCGTCGGGCCAGCGTACGGCGATCGGCCTCGGGCGCGGGCTTCAGGCTCAATGTCTCCAAACGGGCCCGAACCAACCGATCGATGCCACCCTCCCCCTCCGAGCCCGCCAAAACCGCCGGTCGAACGATGGGTTGATAGGCCCAATGTCCCTGATACTCGGCCCCCTCGGCGATCCACCGCTGGAGCAATGCCTTTTGCTCCGGCTTGAGCGGCTTGTGGGCCTCGGGCGGCGGCATCAATTCTTCGACGTCATCGCTGAAGAGACGGTGTACTAATTCACTCCCGGCGGCATCCCGCGGCAGGATTGCTGTCTTGCCTGACTTGGCCGGCTTGAGCGCCTCCTCGCGGCGATCCAAACGCAGCCCCCCTTTCATCTTCTGAACATCCGGACCGTGGCAGGAAAAACAGTGTTCGGAGAGGATCGGCCGGATGTCGCGATTGAACTGAACGGGTCGCGCCACGGTTGTAACCGGTTCCGCCCCGACGACCTGCCAACCGCAGGCCAACGCAGCAAGAAGGACCCAGCGGGCCACGGGCCTGAGAGTGCGAGCGTTCATGGAATAAACCGTATTCTGGACTCCCATCACCGAATGCCAACCCTGAAAAACGCCGTTCGAAGAAGTCCTCTCTGGGCTCCCCCTGTTTCCTTGGGCTCACAGGACCGGAAACCCGGGAACGCTTGGGGTTGGCAGGAAAGGGATGGCGTGACGGATTCCTTCGCCAAACAAGACGAGAGCGAGGCGTGGGCCATGCTTAGGCTCGTACTTGAAGCTCGTAACGAGCGAACAACAACGCTCTTGCAGAAGAAGATGCAGCGAGCACGAGCGATCCAGCGGAATCGTTCCGGCTCCAGTTTTTACCCGGTTGGCAACCGAACAGAGAGAGGGACTAGTCTGGCTGTGACGAAGCGTTGCTTTGCCGGTGCTCGCCGGTGTGCCCTCGCTTGCCACCAGACCCCACGGCCCTCACCCTGAGACTATGACCCGCCCGCAGACTCTGAAGGCGATCCCGGCAACCCTTCTGGCCCTGGGGGCTCTGGGTACCTTTCAGGTTGCCTTTGTTTTCCAAGATTTCTGGTGGCTGGTGCTGGGATATCTCGGATGCCTGTTCGAACTGAGGAAATTGCCCACATCCCGATACGCGTTCTACGTCGGGCTGGTGATCGGGCTCGGCGTGTATGTCCCGCAAATGCGCTTCCTCGGGGATATCTTTAAAGCCGCCGCCATCCCGCTTTGGCTCATCCTGTCCTTGTTCCACGCCGCATTTCTCCTGGTTTTGAACCGGGTCGAGGTTCGGTGGGGTAGCCAAGTGGCCAGCCTGCTCTTGCCCGTACTCTGGTGCGGCATCGAATACTTGCGCAGCGAGGTGTGGTGGCTGCGCTTCGCTTGGTTCACGGCTGGCGAATGCTGGCCACCGGGATTGGCTCCACAAATCCTGCAACGACTGGGGATCTACGGCCTGGGCTTAGGGTTTGCCTACGCCGCCGGCCAAGGGGCGATGCTGCTCTCGGCAACGAATCGGGCCTCACGGCGAAGGGCTTGGCTCGGCATTTCAAGTGCCTGCGCCGTGTTTGCCCTAGTCACTCTGTTGCCGACGTCGAGGGAGGATAAAGCCACCCAAACACTCCAGGTCGCCGGGATCCAACTCGAGTTCCCAGCGCTTCCAGACCTCCTCAAAGGACTCGACTCGCTCACTCGATCTCATCCGGAAGCCGAGTTGCTCATGCTCAGTGAGTACTCTCTGGAAGGCCCGCCGACTAAGGCGCTCAAGAACTGGTGCCGGCACAACCGCAAATGGCTGGTGGTGGGAGGCAAGCAACCCATCGAGGCCCCGGCTCCTGAAGCCGTGACGCCAGCGGACAGGAGACCGGCCATTGAAGGCACAAATGGAACCGCAATGGCCACGCCCCTTTCCGCCAGCGGGTTGCCCTGGTTTGGGTCCAATGCGCCCAAGGAACGTTTCTACAACACGGTCTTTGTCATCAGCACCAACGGCGAGGTGGTTTTCCAGCAGGCCAAGTCGCGGCCCATTCAGTTCTTTGCCGATGGTGAACCGGCCCCATCACAAAGGGTCTGGGATTCGCCGTGGGGCAAACTCGGCATCGCCATTTGCTACGACGCCAGCTACCGGCA
>SXXZ01000057.1 GCA_005789375.1 Verrucomicrobiales bacterium
CGGGCGTCACCCCGGGCAAGATGTCCCGGCGCTTGGGCGAGCCGAAGATCATGCGCGTGCCGCCGAGGTCGGCGCAGAAGTCCACCGCATGGCGCAAGTAGTCGGCGGCCCGTTGGCGCGAGGCCGGGTCTGGATGGTTCACGTGCATGCCCTCAGTGAAGGCCAGCACCCAGTGAATGCCCGAGACGACGAGTCCAGAGTCTTCGGCCAGTTGCCGGATTTCACGCCGTCGCCCGGCGGAAATATCGGTGATCAACGGCGCCAGCGTGAAGGGTGCGATTTCTACCCCCTGATAGCCGGCCTTCGCGATGTACGGAAACGCCTTCTCCAGAGGCCACTCCTTGAAGATCTCGTTGCAGATGGCCCAGTGCATTCATCGACCATCGGCGGGGCCGGCCGGGGCATCAATCCAATTGAAGGCATGGCCTCGGTCACGTTCCGCAGAAGGTTCGGCAGCGTGGCGTTCCCGGAGGAGGAGGATTGCGGAGGGAATCCAGAGCTCCAGCCTCTTGGTAAGGCGATTTTAAGGCCGCCAGCAGGGCATGGAAGGGGCCCCAGTCGTTGGATTGGGAGGCCGCATCAAGGGCATCTTGGACCGCGTGGTTGCGGGGGATGACCACCGGGTTGTTTCGGTGCATGCATTCCAGAACCCGGGATACGGGAATTCCTTGGCTCTGGAGGCGCTCGTTCCAGCGTCGGTGCCAGTCGAGGAATTTCGGATCCGTCGTGGTGGATTTCGAGTCGGCCAGGTTCTGCTGATCCGCATTCAGATGGGGCGCCGTCGATCCGCTCTGGCCGAGGTCGATGGGCCGTAGCCTTCGGAAGGTCTGGGTGAAGTCCGCTTGCGTCGAATGCATCCAAGCGAGGAGCTCTTCGATCAGGCCCGCGTCGGCGTCCTCTTCGGTCAGGAGTCCGAGCTTGCCGCGGTAGGCCGCGAGCCAGTTTCGTTGAAACTGGGCGGGGAAGGATTCCAGGCAGGCTTGAGCCACCTCGACGGCGGTGGCCTCGTGGTCGTCTAGGATTGGCAGGAGTGCCTCGGCGAAGTGGGCGAGGTTCCATGAGGTGATCTTCGGTTGGTTGCCGAAGGCGTAGCGGCCTTGACGGTCGATGGAGCTGAAGACCGTGGCTGGGTCGTAGGCATCGATGAAGGCGCAAGGCCCGTAATCAATGGTCTCGCCGCTCAGGGCCACATTGTCGGTGTTGAGCACGCCGTGGACAAAGCCAACGCGCATCCACTGGGCCACGAGGGCCGATTGCCGTTCGATGACCGCTTCGAGCAGGGCTTTTCCGGGTTTAGGGTCGTCGGCGCGCTCCGGGAAATGGCGCTGGAGCGTGTAGTTGGCGAGGGTCTTCAGGGCTTGGACATCACCCATGGCCGAGAACAACTCAAAAGTGCCGACGCGAATGTGGCTGGCAGCAATCCGCGTGAGGACTGCGCCGGGAAGGGTTGTTTCGCGGAAGACCGGTTCGCCGGTCAGAGCGACCGCGAGGCTGCGGGTCGTCGGAATGCCCAGCGCGTGCATGGCCTCGCTCATGAGGTATTCTCGAAGCATTGGGCCCAGTGCCGCGCGACCGTCACCCCCGCGCGAATAGGGGGTTAGGCCCGGACCTTTGAGCTGGATGTCCCAGCGCCGTCCCGCGGGGTCCAAATGCTCTCCAAGTAATATTGCACGACCGTCACCCAGTCGAGCGAGGTTGCCGAATTGGTGTCCGGCATAGGCCTGAGCGATGGGTTCAGAACCCTCAAAGAGATGGTTGCCGACGAAGAAGCCCACCTGCTCGGGTTGTCCTAATGTGTTCCCGTCGAGGCCCAGAGTGTTTGCTAAGTCCTGGTTGAAGATTCCCCAGCGAGGCTGGGAAACAGGCGTAGGACGCACGGGGCTGTGCAAACCCTCCGGCAGTCGGGCGTATGAATTGTCCCAGCGCCATCCTGCACGGAATGGGGCTGGGCTGCTGGCCTGAGTTTCGGCCTCTGGGGTCCAATCGGGCCGCTCAGAGGGCATGGGCTTGGAGGGCTTCAAGGGAAATGAGTTCGAGCACCCGTTGGTTGCAGGCTTCGAGGATCACCGGAGGAGCGCACCCCGCCTCGAAGGCCTCTTTCCAACGCAGGGCGCACAAGCACCAGCGATCTCCAGGACGCAAACCGGGAAAACCGTACGCGGGCATGGGAGTGGAAAGGTCGTTGCCAGCGGCCTGGGAGAACTCCAGAAACTCTAGTGTCACTTCAGCACAGACGATATGACGGCCGGAATCTTGGGGTCCGGTGCGGCAGTAGCCATCGCGGTAGAATCCTGTCTGTGGCGCGAAGCAGCAGGGCTCCAAAGGCAGCCCCAGCACATTGAGGTCCAGTGTTTTTGTGGGACGTTGTACTTCCATCGATGTACCGACGATAACGCTTAAAGTTCCGTGGCAAAGGGTGCATTCGTCTCGGGTTTTCATTGAGCAACCCAGCACGGGGGCGGGTCTCGAACGTCTCCGCTGGAGTTTCGATGCCTCCGCTTCGGAGGTATTTGCGGGTGGATTGAACGATTGAACGATTGAACGATTGGACTCAGTGATCCACGGGGAGGTTCAGCCTGAGCACCAAGCAGAATTACATGGGGCTCCACAGCCCCCCCGTTTTGCTACCACGGCATTGGATCATGTGTTCATGACGGGTGACTGAAGTTTCATCGGCCGCCGTTTGCGTTTGGCCTTGTTGGGCACACTTTGGTATTCGTTAGCTCCTTTGATTCCATGCACGAAAATCGAATGAATTCCCGCTCACTGCGGATGGCAGCCGCGCTCGCGCTGTCCATCGTCTCTCTGTCCGCCGCCGAGAAGATTAATGAGGCCTTGCTCCAGAAGGATTTCCCCTTCCAGGGCGCCTGTATTAGCGCTTCGTTCCCGGCCAAGAACACCGCCATGAAAGGTCTGGCCCTCCGCCTTCAGGGCGTGGCTGATGCTAACATGCTCTTCGACACCGACCTGTGCCGCATGGCGGCAGGCTGGACCGGAGGTTACATTAACACCCGCGGCGTGACCTTCGACGGTTCCCACGGCGGACATCCTTCGATCGTCGGCAAGCAGTCCTTCGGGACGGCCGTGGTCCCCGGAGTTTCCCTCACCGGCATGTTCACTGACGCCCGCAAGGAGCCGTTCGGACCGACCGACGCCTCGGTGGTGCGCTGGGATGGTTTGCACGTAGCGGGTGATCGCGTTCAGTTGAACTACACCGTGGCCGGCAGCATCGCTATTCACGAGCAACCCTCGGCCCGTCAGGCCGGTGGTCAGACAGTGTACGTCCGCACCTTCCAAATCGGCGGCGGCAAGAAGAGTGGTCTCTTCTCCCGCAAGACCAAGACCGATACGACCTTCTCCCTCCTGCTGGCCGATGTAGAAAATGGTCACGGCAAGCTGGAGAACGGGGCCGCTGTGGTTAGCGCCAACGGGGTCACCACCCGCGTTCAGGCGACGGGGTTGCCCAAGGGAGCGTCCCTGAAGATCGAGGGCGGTCGGGTCCAGTTGGAGATTCAGATCGGAACCACGACCGGCGGTGTGTTTGAGGTGGCCGTGGTCAGCGGCTCTGATTCTGAAGTGGCCCAGGCCTCCGGCTCCCTCGCAGGCAAGCCGACCTTCGCCGACCTTCAGCACGGCGGAGCGGCCCATTGGCCCCAGGTGGTCGAGACGCAGGGTGTGATCGGCAAGGGCGACGGAGCGTACGTCGTCGACCAAATCACTCCGCCCATCGAAAACCCTTGGAAGCGCCGCCTGCGCATTGGTGGTATGGACTTCTTCTCCGATGGTACCCGGGCTGCCGTCAGCACTTGGGATGGAGACATTTGGATTGTTTCAGGCATCGACGAGAGCTTGAAGAACCTGAAGTGGACGCGCTTCGCTTCGGGCATGTACGAGACGCTGGGTCTGCGCATCGTCAACGACCAGATTTACACCTCGGGTCGCGATCAGCTCACCCGCTACTACGATTACAACCACGACGGTGAGGCCGACTACTACGAGAACTTCAACAACTCGGTGACCTCCACCGAAGGGTTTCATGAGTTCCTCTTCGACCTCCAGACCGACAAGGAAGGCAACTTCTACTTCGCCAAGGCTGGACCGGTGAAGGGCGGCGGACGTGGTTTCGAGACCATCTCCCGCGACGCCGGCACGCTGATGAAAGTCAGTGCCGATGGCAAAAAGTTCGAGACGGTGGCAACGGGCTTCCGCGCACCGAACGGCATCGGCGTGAACCCCTGGAACGGTCAGATCACGACCGGTGACAACGAAGGTACTTGGGTGCCGACCTGCCCGGTGAACTGGGTCAAGCCCGGTGGCTTCTACGGGGTCGAAGACCTCGCCCATGGCGCCGACGTCAAGAGCTTCAAGCAGCCCCTAACTTGGATGTCGCACGACGAGTATGACAACAGCGGCGGCGGCCAAGTGTGGGTTAACAGCGACAAGTGGGGCCCCTTCTCTAAGCACTTGCTGCACATGAGCTACGGCCAGTGTGCCTTGTACCTCGTAATGCACGAGGAAGCCGGCAACGGTCAGATGCAGGGCGGTGTGGTTCGCTTCCCGGTGAAGTTCGCCAGCTCGGCGATGCGTGCTCGATTCAACTCCAAGGATGGCCAGCTCTACGTGGCGGGCTTGCAGGGATGGCAGACCAAGGCCGTGAAGATCTCGGGCTTTGACCGGGTTCGTTACACGGGCAAGCCGGTCCACTCCATCGAGGCAATCAAGTACACCCCGAAGGGGCTCCGCCTGACCTTCACCC
>SXXZ01000396.1 GCA_005789375.1 Verrucomicrobiales bacterium
AGCGGCTACCTCGAGACCGACCCGCCACCGGGCTTGTCCAAGCTACGCGGGGTCGATGCGTCGCACGCCTGGGTGTCCCTGTTCTGCCCTGGAATCGGCTGGATCGACGCCGACCCCACCAACAACTGCTACGCCTCGCTGCGGCACATTTCTATCGGCTGGGGACGTGACTACGGCGATATCTCTCCGGTCCGCGGCGTGCTCATCGGTGGCACCCAACAAATCCTCCGCGTGTCCGTCGACGTCAGCGCCCTATCACCGGAGGCCAGTGCCGATATTTCCCTGGTCACCCAAGTTTTGGCAGCCTCAGAAGCCGGCAACAACGAACCTTCTGCCGGAGGCTCGAACACGCCTGCACCGCGGGATAGCTAGGGAAGAGTGCGGTCCCGGGTGATCGTTTCGATGTAAAATCGGTCCTCAACCCCAGTCCTGCCTCACTTCTGGCCCTCACCCTCACCCTCACCCTCACCGTCGCCGTCGCCGTCACCGTCGTCGAGAGGGAGGGCGTGACGCGAGGAGGGCTTGGGCCGGGACGATCGGACCCGGCGCTCCTGCTCGACGCGACCTCGATCGACCTCGACCAACTCGGCTTGGAGCTTGCGGAAGCTCTCGTAACGGCCACCCGCGAGGGCGCCGGCCTCGAGCGCAGACCTCACGGCGCATCCGGGCTCCGCGCCATGGGTGCAGTCGCGGAAGCGGCAACCCACGGCCAGTTCGGTAATGTCCGGGAACGCCGTGTCGAGACCGAGGTCGGCCGACCACAGGTGAAACTCGCGCATGCCCGGCGTGTCGATAACCAACCCGCCCTGGGGCACCGGGATGATCTCGCGCCAGGTCGTGGCATGCCGTCCCTTGGAATCAGAATCACGCACCTCCAAGGTGGGCTGCAATGTGCCTCCCACCAGTCGATTGATCAGGCTCGACTTACCCACACCCGACGTTCCGATAAAAACCGCCGTCAATCCCGGCCCAAGGATCTCCCGTAAGCGTCCGGTGCCCTTGGCTGTCTTCGCGCACACCGGCAGGACAAGCGCGCCGCCTGACACGGCTTCGGCCTCTGAGATCATCCGCCGCGGGGCCTTGCACAAATCTAACTTATTGAGAACGAGCACCGGCCGCACACCGCCTTCGAGCACCATGACCAAGAAGCGCTCTAGCCGGCGGGCGTTGAAGGTGGAGTCCATCGCCTGCACGACAAAGGCCACGTCGATGTTGCTCACCACGATTTGCGCCTCGGTACCCCGGCCGTTGATCTTGCGGGCGATTTGCGAACGCCGCGGCAAGATGGCCTCGATGACCCCTTTGGATTCACCAGGAACCGGACGCACCGCCACCCAATCGCCAACCTTGGGCAGGTCTTGATCCCGCGGGCAAAGGTGCCTCAAGCGGCCAGTAATAATCGCAGGACGGTCGCCGGAGGCTCCGACCACATTGTAGGAAAGTTTGTCTTCGTGGACGACCCGCGCGGGCTCGAGGCCGCCTTGGCGATGTGCGGTGAAGTTGCCTTCCCAAACCGCATCCCAACCCAATTCAGCCAAGTCCATGCGGGTTCAGACCCGTTCCTGAAGGGCCGCCGCGCTGGCGGCGTACACCTCACGGTGGAGCGAACGACCGTGGGAATCCATGGTCACCACGGCCGGGAAATCACGCACCTCCAACTCCCAAATGGCCTCGGGCGATCCGAACTTTTCGAGCAGGTATACATTGCGCACGCGCACCACGCATTCGGCCAGCACCTGAGCCGCGCCACCGATGGCGTGCAAATAAACACAGCCATGCTCTTGGCAGGCCCCGAGAGTCTTGTCGCCCATGCCGCCCTTACCAATGACGCCGCGCAAGCCGTGGTCGCGGATAATGTCGGCCTGATAAGGCTCTTCGCGGATCGACGTCGTGGGCCCGGCTGCGGTGACCTTCCACGAGCCATCCGAATCCTTCAGCACCACCGGTCCGCAGTGGTAGATGATCCCGTCGCGGAGGTTCACCTCGGGCGGTAGCTCCCCACCTTCGTGCAGGTATTTATGGACGGCATCGCGGCCCGTGAAGAGGACCCCGGAGATCAGGACCTCATCCCCGACCTTGAGGGCCTGGATTTTGTCGGCGGTGAACGGCGCTTGGAGCGGGATCATGGAACGTTGTGGCCTATTAGGCGGCAGGGGCCCCGAATCGGCAAGATCGGTATCAGGCAGTCTCAAGATCGGACCCTGTTCGCTGTTATGATCGGGCTGCGGTGCCGGCTTCCCCTTTGGCCGCTCCGCTCCCAGACTGTCGCTCGTTGAAGCGTGTCACCATCCATACCGACGGCGGATGTCAGGGGACTCCTGGGCCCGGGGCCTGGGCGGCGGTGTTGCAGTATGGTCGACAGGAGTTAGAAATCGGCGGAGCGGTGGCGGCGACCACCAACAACCGGATGGAACTTCAGGCCGCCATTCAAGCGCTCAACGTGCTCAATCAGGCCTGCGAAATCGTCTTCTTCACCGACTCCCAATACTTGCGTCAGGGGATCTTGTCTTGGATCCACGGATGGAAGCGCAACGGATGGAAGACCTCCACCAAGGAGCCCGTGAAGAACGTCGACCTCTGGCAACAGCTCGACGGCTTAGTGAGCCGTCACCAAATTGAATGGCGCTGGCTCAAGGGCCACGCCGGACACCCGCTCAACGAGCGCTGCGACGTACGAGCCAACGCCGAAATGGACGCCCTGCGCAAATCCATGTCCTCCGCCCAACTCGCCGCCGCCTTGAGCGAATTCAACCGATCCGTTTGATACGATGACCCAGTAGCAAGACCCCGGGCTGTAGCCCGAAGGCCTCCGAAATAGGGAACGATCTCCGCAGCGGTCCGGCTCTGCAGACATGGCGCTTTCGGAGCCCAGACCGCCCGGTGAGGGCACCGGGCCTACAACAAGCCGTTGCTAACCAAATAGCCCACCCCGTAGGCCGGGTCCCCCGACCCGGCGTTCCCCAGGCTACTCGGCGCTTTCGGAGAAATCGCCCTACCCAGGGGAGCTGCCCAGGGAATCCTCAGCCGGGCCGACTCCGCGAGGAGAGCGCTTCACAACCGTTGACGTCCCCCTTTTTTCCGAGGTGCCAGCCCAGCCAGGCTTGGGTGCGATCCCACATTTCCGGCGTGTACACTTGGCCCGGGTCGGGCTCCTCGGCCGGTTTTGAGTCTGAGTGCAACGGAGTCGATGCAGGGGCACCAATGCCCAGCAAGGTCGTCGGCAGGAATCCACTTCAGAACGGATCCAAGACCGCCGATATCGACGATGCCTCCGCACTGCGGTCCACAAAAGTCATTCCTTCACCTTGAAATCAATCAGCGCCTCCATCGTCCTATTGGCCGGGATTGTTTTGCTGGTCGGCGTCAGCCCAGACAACGTCATTGGCATTCCTGTGGGAGTGGTGTTGGTAATTACCGGGGTGGTTCGTTGGGCCAGAAGTTGGGACGACAAGCAGTGAGGGGAGCCGCCACCGTTCGATGGTCGTTGACGAGCCCCTGCACCTTCCGGCCTATGAGGTGCTGACTGTCGTTCGGGAACCCAGGACCTAGGCCTACGGCACCGTCGCAGTCTTCAAAGACCTTATCGAAAACTTGTGGTATCTGATACAATCGACCACCAACCGCACCACCATCAGAGGGCTCCAAAACAGCGTTCGGGGGACCCCGGCACAGGTCGCCACAAACGCCCAACCATACCCCGGCATGGTCCGCTGTCGGATCGGTTTCTTCGCAAGAATTTCCTTCAGAACGGTCCTGGTTTTGACTATGGAAACGAAACACCCCAATTGATGTTCTCTCTGGCACGAAACCATCCTCGCCTGCTCTGGGCCATTGCCGGAGTGCAAATCTTGGGCATCCTGTGGTCACTGGCCTTAGGGGCTCCGGTGCAGCAGTTTGACTGCGTTCTCGCGGTATCCTCGTCCGACCTTCTGGTAGGCCAGTATCCCGATCTGAAAGTCACCCTCCGGAACCGAACTCAAAAGGGCGTGCTCGCCGTGGGTTCCTTCGGATGGCTTGAGATCGTC
>SXXZ01000397.1 GCA_005789375.1 Verrucomicrobiales bacterium
GATTTGGCGCGGCTGGTGTCTGGGCGAGGAGAAGTTTCGGGAGGAGTTGCTGACGCAGATGAGCGAGCGGATGGGGGTGGAGCATTACGGCCCGCTTGCGGGCGGAGACGACGAGGACGGTGGGGTGGATCGCCGAACGTCTGGCGATGGGCACGCGCGGTTATCTGAACCATCTCTGTATATCGCCGGAGAAAGCTGGGCGGAGAGTAACCAATATCAAGAACTGACCCCTTTACTGACCCCTTTACTGACCCCTTTACGGAGACTTCACAAGCGGTTTTCGCCTTGGAAATGGCGGTTTGGTGGAAGTTTCGCCGCTCACAGGCTGCAGGAGATCCGGAGTAAATATCCTTTCAAGGTTGAGGACTGGGTTGAGATCGCATCCCAAATCCGTTGGGGAGAAAGCCAAGCCACCATTGGATTCACAGAAGTTTGCGCGAGACCTGGTCCATAGTCCTGACTCTGTGGGCTTCAATCCTGCGCCCTTACCTGGAAGGAGTTCTGGAGTGAGAGTGCCTACCATGGAGAGTGCCGCTTATCCGTCATGTTCGGCGGAGTGACGCTTTCGGAGAAATCGCCCCACCTAGGAGGTGCTTGGGTGAGGTTGATTTGCCCGCTTTTTATTCGGCAGGCACCATCCAACCCCATGGGAGCGCCAGGATGCCGGTGTCCAGCGGACGTCCCTCTCGGCCCGCGTGCAGCACGACGCTGCGGACGAGGATCTGAGTCTTGTTGAGCGAATCGCGAAAGGCCCGGATACCAGACGCATCCGAACTGGTGACGGTGCTGCCGGACTTGATCTCCAGGGCGACGAGTTTCCCATTTTGTTCGAGGATGAAGTCCACTTCGTGGCCGGGGCGGTCGCGCCAGAAGTGGAGCCTGCGCTGGAGCGGGTCGAGGGCGCGCCACGTTTGCAGGGTCTGGTAGAGGGCTTGTTCCAACCAGAAACCTGAGTCAGGTCGGGCGGTGGCCTCCGCCGGTGTCTTGATTCCGGCGAGTGCTGCCGCGAGTCCGCAGTCGGTCCAGAGCAGCTTGGGGGTTTTCACGAGGGCCAAATTGGGATTGGTGGCATAGGGCCGGATGCGGGTGACGAGGCAGCCGGTTTCCAGCAGGTTCAAGTAGCGATGAGTGGTCGGGTGCGTCAGCGCGGCGTCGCGGGCGACATCCGCCTGGTTGAGCAGGCGTCCGGTGCGGTGCGCGGCCAGCGCCATCACGCGTTGGAAATCCGGCAGGCTGGAGACGGCGCTCAATTGCCGGAGATCGCGCTCCAGGTACGTCTGGATATAGGCGGAAAACCAAAGCGAGCGGTCGGAGTCGCTCGCGATGGCGAGCGCTGGAGGGTAACCGCCTCGCAGCAGCCAGGCCGGCCAGTCGCCAGTTTCGGCCGGCCACTCGCGAATATCGAAATCGGGAGCGAAGAGCCGATCGAGCGGCTGGAGGGCGGTCTTCCGTTGCTGCCATTCCGCGGGGCAGAAGGGTGGTAGTTCCAGATAGATAGCGCGTCCCGCTAGCGTGTCTGCCACGCGGTGCATGAGCAGGAGATTGGCAGAACCGGTGAGGAGAAAGTCGCCCGCACGGCGCTCCTCGTCCACGGCGCGTTTGACGGCCAGAAGCAGCGGTGGAGTGCGTTGCACTTCATCGAGAGTAACGGGGCGGCTCCGTAGGAGTGAGTCGGGCTGGCGTTCGGCCTGATCGAGCACACCCACGTCGTCCAGCGTGAAGTAGGCGCGGGACGGGTTCAGGGATTTAGCGAGGGTGGTCTTGCCGGTCTGCCGCGCACCGGTGACGACGGTCACGGGCAGCACTTTTAGGGCGGATTCGAGATTTTTGGCGAACCAACGCGGACGTAATCTCTTCATGTCGTGAAATAAATCATTTCACGGTATGAAATACAATGAGTAGTTGGAGCGTTACTGCACCGAACGGCTGAATTTGCGGTAATCTACCTCCATCGACCGCACCAACGCAGCTTGAGTTTCAACAACGAACATTCCATGACCACTCCGTCTGACTCCGGTTCGGCCCTTACCCGGGAGATGTTTCTTGACGCTCTATCTGCCCTCTCTGATGAACTCAAAATCGACTCACTCTGCCAGTGCCGTCCTCGCCTTAGTGGGTCAATACTACCCTGAGCACCGCATCCCGGTGCGGGCGCAGTACTTGTTGGAGGGCTTGTTTGAAGAAGGAAAGATATGAGACCTACGAGTTTGGCGGAAGTGGCTGCGCTGGCGGCTGGGGGTGACTCCTTTGATCGATGTCTGGCAAACTTTCTCGACGGCTTCTATGCATGCCCCACTGCGATAGCGTTGGAGAAAGAACCTCGCCGGCTCGATGCCGTGGCAGCGGACGTGGGGCGTATTCAGGACGCATACCTTGCGGCGACGGCGGAGGAATTGGCGCGGTCGTTTCACTTGCCCAGCCCTGAGTGGACAAGGGCCGAGGGGCGACAACTTCATCGTCCGTGGTTCGCTTCGCCATTGGCTTCGTTGCGTGCGGTGTTGCTGCAGGAAAGTCCGCCCGCCTTTCGCTGCCGGAATCTTTTCGTTAGCGCAAATGCGTTGTCTCGGGCCTAGCCAAGCCAAACGCAAACGCCGACAGCAGACGGATCATTCCCTGAGTGATCCCGCCTGCGCCCTCCAGCTCGGAGTGGTCGGTGTCTGGCCGAAGGCAACCTCAGTTGTCGCACAGGCCACGTCTCACCCAACACCCGGCGTGTATCGCGATCCATGCCCTATTCGTAACCGCTCGCAACACCGCCGAGCTTGTCGTGTCTGCGGTGACGGGTAGGGTCTCATTTATGGCAAGGGTGTATTCGGTGCTGGCGGCGTCATGGCTGCTGGGGACGGTGGCGATCGATGCAGGGGCGGCAGCGCTGCCTCGCAAGTTGGCGTCGTCCGTCGAGCGTCTCAAGGCCGTCGGCCCAGAGGGGCAGGGCAATGCGGCCGCTCAAGCCGCTTGGAACGAGGTGGCCAAGGCTAAGGCCAGCCAGATCCCGGAGTTGCTCGTGGCCATGGATGGGGCCAATGACTACGCGCTGAACTGGATGCGCGCGGCCATTGAGACGGCAGTGCAACGCGAGAGTGCCGCAGGGGCCAAGCTTTCGTTGAAGTCGCTCGAAGCCATCCTTCGCGACACCCGGCACCATGCGCGGGGCCGTCGCCTGGCTTTCGAGTTGATCCAAAAGCTCGATGCGTCGAGGGCTCAGGCCATGCTGCCCGATTTTCTCCAGGATCCGGGTTCTGAACTGCGGCGCGAGGCGGTCGCCCAACTGATGACCCGTGCGGTCGGACAAACCAATGCGGCCAAGGCCACCGCGGTGACGATGTACCGTCAGGCGCTCGGGTTTTCTCGGGAGGCCGACCAAATCGAAGACATCGCCAAACGCCTGCTGGACCTCGGCGACAAGGTGGATTTGGCCAAGACCTTTGGTTGGGTTTCAAAGTGGCAGTTGATCGGCCCCTTCGACAACGCCGGCGAGGTGGGCTTTGCCAAGGTATACCCTCCGGAAGAACGCCTCGACCTGACAGCCGAGCTGGCGGGTAAGAGTGGGTCGGTGAAGTGGTTTCCGTATGAGACCCGCAGTGAGTACGGGTTGGTCGATTTCAATCAGGCGATCTCGTCCTTGAAGGGGGTGGCGGGTTATGCCACCGCCGAGTTCTGGAGCGATTCGGCCCGTACTGCCCAAGTGCGTTTGGGCTGCAAAAACGGTTGGAAGATCTGGGTGAATGGAACCTTGGTTTTCGGTCGCGATGAGTACCACCGTTCGGCCGAGATCGACCAGTACCGCATGCCGGTGTCGTTGAAGGCTGGAAAGAACATTCTCCTCGTCAAATGCACCCAGAACGAACAGACGCAGGACTGGACCAAGGAGTGGGAATTTCAACTCCGGGTGACCGATGAGCAGGGCACTCCGATTGTCTCCACACGCTGAATCCGTCTCTGAACCTCGCTGACCAACCCACGATTCATGAAACTTTCCCTCCTCCTGACAGCGGCCCTCACGGCGATTGCTCCCCTCGGAGCCGCAGATTGGACGCAATTCCGTGGCCCCAACGGAGACGGTCTTTCTGGCGAGACCGGCGTCCCGGTGCGCATGGAACCGAGCTCACTGACCTGGTCCATCGCCTTACCGGGCCGGGGGTTGTCGTCCCCGCTCATCCTCGGCGACAAGGTCTTCGTGACGGCCGGCAGCGGCGCCCGGCAGGATCGACTTCATGTGCTGTGCTTCCGGGTGACCGATGGGTCATTGCTTTGGGAGCGCCAGTTCTGGGCCACCGGTCGGACCATGACCCACGAGAAGATCGGTGCGGCCACGCCGACACCGGCCTCGGATGGTAAGGCGATTTACGCGATCTTTTCGTCCAACGACTGCGTGGCCTTAGACCTCGACGGACGCTTGCTGTGGTTCCGCGGGCTGGGTCGGGATTATCCCAATGCCAGCAATTCCTTAGGCATGTCGTCGTCGTTGGTGGTGGTCGATGGTGTGGTGGTGGCGATGGTCGAGAACGACAGCGAATCGTTCACCGCGGGCCTCGATGCGCGCACCGGTGTCAATCGCTGGAAATTAGACCGCCCAAAGAAGGCCAACTGGACCTCGCCGGTAGTCTTCAAGTCGCCCGGACAGCCTAACAGGGTGCTGCTGCAGTCGGCACAAGGCGTGACAGCGGTGGACCCAACGACGGGCAAAATCGCTTGGGACATCACTGAGGGAGCTTCGACCGTGCCTTCGCTCGTGGTGAGCCAGGGCAGGTTGGTTATTCCGGCCAACGGCATCACGGTGGTTGAACCAGGCGCGGGCGATGCCAAGCCGAAGTCCATTTGGCGTTCGGCCCAATTGCGTCCGGGCACGGCCAGCCCAGTGGTTGTGGGCGGTCGACTCCTCACCCTCAATGATGGTGGCATCCTCACGTGCGCCGATGCTCAAGACGGCAAGCGGTTGTGGCAGTTGCGGCTCAAGGGTTCGTTCAGCGCCACTCCAGTGGTCGCCGGTGGTCATCTTTATTGCGTCAGCGAAGAGGGCCGGGTGCAGGTGGTGGATCCGTCGAAGGCCGAAGGAATCGTGGTCAGTGAACTGGCTCTCGAACAGACCGTCATCGGGACTCCCTCCATCGCGGCTGGGTCTCTCTTTGTTCGGAGCGATTCTCGACTAGTGCGATTGGGTGGCACCGCTCTTCGGTGAGCCGCTCGATGCTTTCCATTGGTCCGGACTTCGGGAAGATTTCCTCCATGCATTTCCCACCGATTCGACCCGCTTGGTTGTGGCTGGCCCTGCTGATTTTCGCAGGGTGCTCCTCGCCGGGAGGACGTCAGGTCCATTCCGCTGCCATGAAACTCCACCTGCGGTCTCAAAGTCCGGCGGCCTCCGAGCGTGTTGAGTCTTGGGACCCGCGACGCACGGCCATCATCGTTTGCGATCTGTGGGACGACCATTGGTGCAAGTCGGCCTCGGCCCGCGTGGGAGAACTCGTTGAGCCCATGAACCGGACGCTGGATGCGGCGCGAAAGCAGGGTATTTTCATTATTCACGCGCCCAGCAGCGTGACGGCTTTTTATCAGGGAACCCCGGCTCGCGAATTGGCCCTCAAGGCGCGCTTTTCGGCAACGCCCCGTCCGCTGGCCACGGCCGAACGCTGGGGCACCCGATGGTGCTGGCCGGATGCTTCGCACGAAGGGGTGTTGCCCATCGACGATTCGGACATGGGCTGCTCGTGCAACGGTACCAAGTGCACGATCCGTGAGGCGTGGACTCGTCAGCATCCGGGCCTGCGGATCGAAGCGGGAGACGCTCTGACCGATGATGGTCAGGAAACCTGGAACTTGTTGGCCGAGCGCGGCATCGACCATGTCATTTTGTGCGGTGTGCACCTCAACATGTGCGTGCTGGGTCGTCCCTTCGCCATTCGGCAAATGGTCCGCATGGGCAAACACGTGGCGCTGATCCGCGACCTCACCGACACCATGTACAACCCAGAACGGCCTCCCGGGGTGGACCACTTCACCGGCACCGACCGAGTGGTGGCGCATATTGAACGGTACTGGTGTCCGTCGTTCACCAGCGCCGATATCACCGGCGGTAAGCCCTTCCGATTCCACGAGGATCACCGTTGAACGTCACCGGCGACATTGACGCCTTCACCCTAGAGCGGTTTTGTTGAACGACATCATGGCCAAGCCCGTTGCCTGCCTGCTGTGCCGCCATGAGCGGACCACCGAGATCGATGCCCTCACGCCCAATGAGATTGGTCGTTTGTGGCACTACTTCGGCGTGACCCTCAGTCCGGAGGCGCAGGCCTCGTTTCAAGGGGCGTCTCGGGTGACTCAGCACCGGTGTGTGGCCTGCGGGTTCGAGTTTTTTGATCCGGTGCTGCCGGGCAATGGGGCTTTCTACACCGACTTGCAAACCCAGGTGGCTCGGTACTATCCGGGCGATAGTCCGTCGTTTCTCCATGCGATCGACTTGGCCGTCCGAGCCGGTTCGCGCGATTGCATGGATTTGGGATGTGGCGACGGAGGTTTTCTGGATTTGGCGCGGGCCAAGGGCATTGAGACCCACGGCCTCGACCTCAATCCGAAGGCCGTGGCGGCGGCGCAAGCCAAGGGACACGACGTCCACGCCTCGACCGCTGAAGCCTTTGCCCAAAGCCATTCGGGCCGGCAATTTTCATTGGTTACCGCCTTCGAGGTCATGGAACACGTCCCGGATCCGGTGGCGTTTTTCCGCGATGCGGCCCGACTGGTGGCTCCGGGCGGGCATTTGGTAATTTCGGTTCCGCACGGGCAGGGGCTTTACCGTTGGTGGACCCTCGAACCGTGTCAGTGGCCGCCCCATCACATCACCCATTGGCGTCGCTCCGACTTGGAGCATCTCGGTGAGCAGCATCAGATGCAGCCCGTTTGGTTCGGTGCCGATCCGTTGAGAGGAGTCCAAGTTCGGTTGAGTCTTCAAACTCAGGGAGACTTGGAACACGTACTGGGCCGAAGGCCGGCCGAACCCGGCCGATTCTGGACCGAACTGATGACCTTCCTTTACCGGGTGGGCCTCTGCCGTCACTACCTCCGCTGGGGCACCAGTTTGCATGCCCATTACCGCAAGTCGCTGGTCTAAGTAGACGTAGGCGAACCCGCTTCGATAGCACCTAGCCTGAGCCTGCTTCCGCATTTTCAAAGGTGATCCGCTGAGTGATTCCTGTACTGATCAGCGCTCTACCCTGTCGGCTGCGATTCGAAGTCGGCCGTGGCTGCCTATGGCTCTGTCCCTTTCAACTCTTGAACTCAACCCGATGAGAATGACGACCTGGACGAAACTCACCGCAACCCTGATGTCGGTTCTGGTCATCGCGACGACCGCTCTGGCTGCGGAAGCATCGATGGATCACTTGGTTATTTCTGTGAATCCAAAGATTCTCAGGCCCACAACCCAGCCGAACCTTTTCGGAGCACTCACCCTCACGGCCATCGACGCCCACGGCGCTGAGCAGTCTGTGCCGATTTCCGAGGCCGCGATCACGGTCAAAACCAAGGTCGCCAGCGGCGGTGTCACCGTGGCTGTCCTCAAGAACGGAAAGATCATTCCCAAGGAAGGCGGTGTTGCCACCGTCGAGGCCGTGGTTCGACGAGACGGCCGGGAGTTCAAGGCGAGCACCGACGTGGTCGTGAGCCCATTCTACCGCGACTACCATCAGGCGTTGGTGCTGAAGCTGTTCCTCGGCATGGAAGGCGAGCCGGTGGAGCGCTTGGCCAATGATCCTACCTTTCGGAAAGGCCACGAAGTTTTTTGCACCTTCGAAGAGGCGCTCGAAGTCATTCGCAAGACCGACAACCTGACGCGCGGAATCCCCAAGATCATTTACCTGGTGGGTTGGCAGAAGGGCGGGCACGACCACGGTTATCCGGCCTGGAGCGAGGTCAACCCGCGTCTCAAGCGTCCACACGATGCCACCGCTCTCGCGAGCCTCCGATGGCTGATCCGCGAAGGCCGGAAGCACAACACGACCGTCAGCCTGCACCTCAACATGGTGGATGCGTACCGGCACAGCCCCCTGTGGGACGAGTACGTGGCTCACGACTGTTTTGCCAAAGATGAGAGCGGAAACCTGCTGGTGGCGGGCATACAAGTGAAGGGCGATGACATGTACAATGTGGTCTATCCCAAGGAATGGGCGGCCGGTTTGGCGCAGCGGCGCATAGATGCGCTCATTAAGATGATTCCTGAGCTGAAGGCGGGGCACACGATCCACATCGATGTGTTCATTGCCAACCGCGATGGCGGAAAACCCCTTAGCCCCTGGCATGCGAAGCCCGAGAACGGTGGCCTGACACCGGAAAAATACGTCGAGACACAGCGGCAGATTTTCCATTACTGGCGGGACCGAGGGTTCGATGTCACGGGCGAGGGAACGGGTTGGGCACATCCGCCCGGCGAGCACTTTGTTGGATTGCAGCCGATGTCGTGGTGGTACTCATGGAACCCCATGGAGGTTCCGGAAAGCTTGGGTGCGCGGGGTCGCACGGACCGTGAAGGGGATGGCGACTTCCGCTTCGGTTCGAGCATGCATGGCGAGGAAATCTGGAAACAGGACAAGGACAGGCTGCCGGGATTTCTCGGGATGTTCTGCCGCACCACTCTGCCTTGGTACTACCTCGGCCGACTGGACCGGTTGAAGGTGGAAGCCGGCGCAGTTCACTACAGCGGCGGGGTCATCGCGCGGACCGAAGACGGCAAGAAGATCATCCGCAAAGGGCCGTTCCTGCTGCGCGAAAACGACGACCTGTTCGTCCCCGCGTTGTGGAACCCCAGGGAGATCGTGGCCTACAGCCGGCAGGGCTACACCGACAAGTCCTGGCAAGTGCCCGCCGACTGGGCTTCGGTCAAGCAAGTGACTGTCCAGAACATCACCTTGCAAGGACTCGCTTCCGACAAGACAACGGTTCCGGTGATCGACGGAGCCCTTCGATTAACGCTCAAGGCCGACCAAGCGGTGTCGATCGTGCCCATAGTGCGCCACCGTTGAAGAGGGCCGACAAACCGTATCAGCCAGTTTCCGAAGTTAAGGCAGCAGTCGTGCCCTTCAGTGAATGCCACCTGAAACACGTTATTCAGTGGGCGATTCATTGCCTGGCAGTGGTCCTGACCCTACCTCGTCGGGAACGTGTTCAAGGGCAGGGTAGAAGGGATGGCCGAGGCGTTCACTAGCCTTCAAGACCAACTCCAACGCGAACGCCGTGCCATGGAGAAGACCTGAAAGGAGCGCGAGAAGCAGATGGAGCGCGTCATCAACAATACCGTTGGTCTCTACGGCGACATGCAATGCGTCATCGGTGGCCTGATTCCCACCAACGACGCGCTCGAACTCGAGTCGGAGGCCTTGCTCGACGGTCGGTAGGTGCCTACTGACGAAGGGTTCTGCTCACCGACTTCGATGGGGTAGTGTTACAGAAAATAAGCAAATAAAGCGAATTTCAAAGTTTGCACAACGGGGTTCTCAGTGTGCCTATGGCACCAACTAAATTTTAGTCTGTGCTTCGGTCGAGTATATTTTCTGTGCTTTTTAAAATTTGACGTGCTTAAAATTTTTTACCGAGATGTCCTCATTGCTGCAAGGGTGTGGCCAAGAATCCTTCGAGGTGCCCTCACTGCGAGCGTTGGCTGGTCAGTAATCCTGAGTGGCAACATCTGAAGCGGGTACGTCGGAGTGTGGCCATTGGATTGGCCGTGGCGGCAATCGGGGCGATCGCTTTCTGGGTGGCCCGATAGTGACACCGGATTCCCAGCTTAAGACGGAAGTACGTTGGACGCGGTCGTGGCAAACAGGCTGCTTTATATCTAGCTCGATCGATGAATTGTGAAACCACAGATCTAAACCTTCTGAAATCGCTCAAGGACATTGAAAACACGGATGCGTGGAGTCGATTCGACCAGCTTTATCGCCTGCCAATTGTCACTCAATGTCGCAGCGTAGGGTTGACCCTCGATCAGGCTGAGGAGGTAGTTCAGGAATGTTTCATCAAGTGTTTTCGATATCTTCCCTCGTTTGAATACTCGGTGGCTGTGGGACGATTTCGAGAATGGCTGAATCTCACGGTCAATCAGCTGATTGCTGGACACTTTCAGGCTTCGATTCGATCAGACCAACTTAAAACCGCCTATGCCGCATTGGTGCGCAATTTTAGCGGTACTGACGGAGAGCCTACTGGAAGTCCCTCAGTCTTCGAATACGAACTGATTACCATGGCGTTCCGACGAACTCAGGCTGAAGTGGAACCGAAGAGTTGGCAGGTATTCGAAGCTTACGTGATCCACGGGCTCAAATCCAACGAAGTGGCTTGGCAGTTCGGAGTGAGCGCTATCTCGGTGCGGGTGACTACACATCGTGTACGGAAGATTCTGCAACGAAACTGGAGGCTTATCCAAGAGGGCCCCTTCTAAATGACGCCACCTCCCGATTTTCCGAGCTCTATGGTGGAGCACGCGGGACCGATTGTTAGAGTTCGCAGTTTGTCGAGTCGGCTGAATCGAGATGTCTATCTGGTGGAAGACCGTCATGGTCAGATTCGGGTCTTTAAGCTCCACCGTAACCTGACATCCAAAACGATCGCGGACTTCCTAGACGTTCGGACGCGTCTCTCGAAAGGCCCGACAAACGGGCACTTGAAACCAGTCCTGGCTTTTGGAGGGGATCATTCGACGGTTTGGGAAGAGCTCCCTCCAGCAGACGACGCCGAAAATGAGATTATCGCCTTCGATGAGTATTCTCCACAGCACCCGCAGCGATCCAATTCCTCTTCAAAAGATCAGTCCTTGGAGTTAGCCGTTGAGGTTGGGTTCGCGGCCTGTAGTGCTCTCGTCGTACTGGCGGGCATGGGTCTGACGCACGGTGACGTCAAACGGACCAATATCCTTCGAATCAATGGTCGGTGGGTGCTGGGGGATTTTGACACCGTCTGTTCCAACTCGGTTGAGAATCCGCCGACCGCATCAACCGAGGGATACGTTCCGCCCGGCGGCGATGATGGCGGAGGACGCGACTGCTACGCCCTCGGCAAGCTGATGTATGAACTATGGACGGGGTGCGATCGTTTGGAATATCCAACGATGCCATCCTGGTTGATGAAGTCTCGATGGAACCGGGCGGATCGCCTGTTGAACGACACAATCTGCCGCTTGTGCTCCCCGCTAGCGACGCGGCGTCTGCGAGATATTGAGGTGATCCAAAGAGTCCTGAATGCACTCGAACACCGAGACCAGTTGGCAATTGAACAAGCGGAAGTCTTAGTCCGCAGCCGGCGGCCGCAGTGGAAGCGCCCGTTTGTCATTCTTGCTATGGTAGGGATTGTGTTGGTTGTGTGGCTGTATGCCACAACCACGCGATTTGAATTGTGGGACGGACAGCCGGTTGTTTTCAGTTCTTATCGTCACCCCAGTGGCATCAACAACGGGCACGCCCGCTGGGGCAGCAATGGCATTCGTAACCTGTGGATGTTGTTCAACACCCACGCGACGCTATCCAAACCTCTTCAGCAGAATGAAGTGTTGGAGTTCTCACTAAAGAAGGAGGTTTGGAGAGGTCACATTGGACTATACCTCAGCACAACCCCGTTTCACGCACTTCACGATCAGTTGTTTAGTCACCGAGAGAACTTCGGCGGGATCGATCACCTGCTGCTTTTCCATGTGGATGGCGATTCATTGGTGCCCCCTACGATCTTTAAGGACGGCAAGGCCATTGAGTTTCCCTCTTCCAATTGGAAGATCGCATTCACCAACAACACGCTGGCAACGTACACAATCCAACTCAAGGTCATGCCGAATGAGTATCTGTGGAGTGTATCGGCGGGTGGTGTTTTTCTCGCAGAGGGACACTACCTGAGAGACCCGAGCAAGCCCGAGTACCTGAACATTTACACTTTCGACAACACCGTTTGCTATCTGAGCGGCTTGAAGATGGCCAAGCAAAACTCAGACTAATCAGCTAGAAAGAATTTCATTCGGGGGGCCGGCGGTAGGGGTTAAACTGACGACCGACGGTTCACGAAACTCCAGCTGAGTGCCGCGAATTGCACTGCGACCTGAATCACCGGCCTTTCCAACGGCGGCGCAAGTCCATCAGTTGTCGGGTGGCCCGGAATGATAGCCAGTCTAAGCCCGGGGGCCGCGCTGGTAAGGGGCGTCGGGGAAGGGGAGGTTGGCTGGCGATGTGCCTCAGGAATGCGGCGAAGGTGGCCCGGTACACCGCCGAGGCATGGCCGTGGACGCGGTCACTCGCCCGGCGGCGGACGGTTTCAATGCGCGCGGTTGGCCATCGGGCCAGATCGCTGATCAATGCGGCCAAGGCCGCTAGGTCGCCGGCCGGATAAGCCAATAGGGGATCGACCTCCGCGGCATAACGGTCACCGCCGCTACCAATGGCCGGGTGGATGGGGATCACGCCGGCGGCCATGGCTTCGAGCAGCGCTATGGGTGTGCCTTCGTAATCGCTGACGAAGAGCAGGGCGTCCCAGCTCGATAGAATGCTCCAATACTCGGCGCCCGATTTTCGACCGTGAAAAACGAACCGCTTTCGATCGGGTAATTGCCTCTCCAGCCACGCTCGTTCGGGTCCATCACCCAGAAATTCGAGTTGGTATTGGATGCCTGCTGCATCCAATCGGTTCACCAGTTCAGGAATGCGGTCGATGCGCTTCTGTTCGTGGGCCAGGCGGCCACAGAAACCCAGGCGGAGCGGGGAACCCCACGGGCGGTTCGGCCTAGGCAGGTCGGCGGGTGGGTCGATGGGATACAGTACCCGGAGTAACCGGTCGGGAGACAGGTCTGGCCGGGCTTGCATCACGCGCTCGGCGATGCGGTCGTTGACACAGGCGAAGCCGTCGGCCCAGTGAGCCCGGGTTTGCAACTGCTCTTCGAGCCCGGGCGTGTCGCTGTGTAAGTACAAGATGCGGCGGGCCGGCGGGAACAAGTCGTCGAAATACGGCCAACCCCAGGTCGTGTGGTAAACGACCACGTCGGCCTGCCAGTTGGGCACGGCTTCAGAAACCCGTCGGCGCGCTTGCCGAATAGATAAGTTATCCCGGAAACCCAAGAATCGAGCGCGAGGCCAACCGGGTGCGGGATCTTCCCAGAAGACGAGGAACCGCGAATCAATCCCTTGGTCCGCATCGGTGTCATGGTGAGATCGCAACACCGACTCGACGCCTCCGAGTCCCGCGAACTGGGTGCCCAACGACAGCGCCTTCAATGGGGACGGCGGGGGCGACTCAGTCGGCCTCATGCACAGGTGCGTTGGGAGTTTTGGGAATGAGTTGAACCCAGACCCGGCCGTCTTGAATTCGGGTGGGAAAGGATTGCAGGGGTTTGTCTGGCCGTGTGAGGCCGACACCGCTGCGGGCATCGTAGGCCCAACCGTGCAGTGGGCAGTGCAAGGTGCACCCATCCAAGTACCCAGAACCCATGGATCCGCCACGATGCGGGCAGGCGTCTTCGACCGCATGGAATCCATCGTCCAAGCACACGAGGGCGATTCGGACGCCCCGGGCTTCGATGGTTCTGCAA
>SXXZ01000398.1 GCA_005789375.1 Verrucomicrobiales bacterium
CACAGCGACGCTCGTGGTCCTCGGCGGCCTTCGCACGGCTCCGGCCTCCGGCCTTGGTTCGAGTGATCCATCGACCAATGCCGACTTTGCCCTGCAACTCACCGGTTTTCCCAAACAGGGTACTGGAGCCCGGACCGCAGGCTTGGAGATCACTACTTCGACGGTAGGTTTTCAGTCCGTTGTCTTAAGGTTCGACGTCCGGGCCACCAGCACGGCCAGTCGCCGCCTCCAAGTGCTGTATTCCACTGACGGGCAAACCTTGAACGCCGGACCAGCCTTCACCTTGAACGGAGGTGCCACCTTCACCAATGGCCTCACGGTTGATTTTTCGGCCATTCCTGAGGCCGCTAATCAGCCAGAGTTTAGGGTTCGACTGGTCTCGGATTGGGACGGGGACTCCTATGTCGGTGCCGCGGGCAATTACAGCACTGTGGGAACCTGGCGGATTGATCACCTGCGATTGACGGGGGTTTCTTCGGGGGTTCAACCCGGGGATTCGGAGTCTGAAAATTCCGCACTTCCTACTATCTCAAGCCAACCCATGTCCCTGCAAGTGCCTGACGAAGGGGGTGCCCTATTTCGGGTCGCAGCGAAAGGAGCCGGTCCTCTGGGTTATCAATGGTTTCTCAATGGACAACTCTTGTCCGGAGCCACCCGCCAAGAGTTGAGGATTGCACAAGTTTCTCCAGACCATCTCGGACTTTATACGGTTCGCGTGAGTCATGCCGAAGGTTCGGTACTTAGTGAGGAAGCCGCGTTGAGCCTCCTGACCGATCCGACTATCCGGCCTGTCCGGGTTGAGGCGGTGCCCGGACTTCAGGGTTCCCTCCGATTAGCCTGGCCCACCCGGCCGGGGAGCACCTATTCGGTCCTCCGGTCGGAGGGCTGGGATGGCTTGACCACGGTCATCGCCACAGGAGTCACCGGCGGCTCCCTCATCGAGACCCCCCCGGCCGGAGACCAATTCTTCTACTGGGTCCAGGTGCAGTAGCCCATCGGGCCGGTGCGCGTTTCGCTGCATAACGAACCGAAGTAGCTGTCAGCGGAGGCTTGGCGACCCATCCCGATGATCCTCTTCCATGGTTTGACAGTCCGGACATGCACTTTTAGCCTAAAGCCATGGAAACCGAGGTTGCTCAAGATTCTATCGTCACCGTCACCGAGAGTGCTGCTCAGCAAATTGCCGCCATGCTGGCCGGTGATACCGATAACGCGGGCAAGAGCCTGAGGGTGTTCGTCGAGGGCGGTGGCTGCAGTGGTATGCAATACGGCATGGTGTTCGACGAGCGCCGCGCCGATGACTTGGGTGGCGAATTCCACGGCGTGGGTGTGGTTGTTGACCCGTTTTCCGCCAATTACATGCGTGGCGCGGTCATTGATTTCAGCGACGCCCTGACTGGCGGCGGTTTCAAGATCAATAATCCCAACGCCCACAGCAGCTGTGGCTGCGGCAAGTCGTTCTCAGCCTGATCGACGCAGCCGTTGGGTTAAACAAGGTGCTCTGCGGCTTCGAAGAAAGTGTCACAGTCGCAGACACCTCCCGTATTTGATTGGGCGGGTGATCGCCGTATTTCGAAGCGGTTAGAATTCAGGTGACGGTGTCCTGAAGTTATTTCTACGGCTTTAGTCGGGTTTTTAGACCCAGTTCGCATCCAGTTTTTTCGCCCCCCAATTCGGCGGCGAATTCCTCGGAGAGGTCCCGGTTTTCCGGCAGACGTTTTAAGTCGGTCGCCGGAGTCCCTCTTGGAGTGAGGTGTTTGCTGGACCCTCGGCTGTTGCTTTCCCGGTTTTCCGCCGTCTTATGACTTCTCAACCTGGCGTCAAATCGGCTTGAATCGTCGTTCTACGGAACGCCGCAGAGTGCACGTCATTTCAGACCCTTGCTCCCATGGAGGACACCAATTCCCTGATCGAACAGCGCCGCCAGAATCTGGCCGGACTCAATGCCCGGGGTGTCAACCCGTTCATGAACTCGTTTTCGCCCGATGCCCAATGTGGCACCGTTCGAACCGAGTTGGCCCGTTGGGCTGAATGGAACAAATCACCCGAGCCGAAGGGCGAACCGGTGGGCCTGGCAGAAGGAACCCGCGTGCGTCTGGCGGGTCGCATTACGGCCCACCGCGACATGGGCAAGAGTCAATTCCTCGACTTGCGTGACGTCAGTGGCCGCATCCAACTCTGGGTTCAGCCCAAAGTTTTGGGCGAAGACGCTGCCGAAATATTCAAGCTCCTCGACCTCGCTGATTTTATCGGGATTGAAGGCACTTTGTTCATCACTCGCATGGGTGAGCCGAGTGTGAAAGTGGAGTCCTTCACGCCGCTCGGGAAGTCCCTGCGACCCCCTCCCGGCAAATGGCATGGGTTGGAAGACACCGAGATCCGCTACCGTCAGCGTTACCTCGACCTCATGGCCAACGAGCCCATCAAGGAGGTCTTCCTCAAGCGCTCCCACATCCTGAAGGAAATCCGGAGTTTCTTCCACCTGCGAGGCTATGTGGAAGTGGAGACGCCGATGATGCAGGCGATTCCCGGCGGCGCTGCGGCCCAGCCGTTCAAGACCTACCACAACGCCCTGGGCTGCGAGTTTTACATGCGCATCGCGCTGGAGCTGTACCTCAAGCGGCTCCTGGTCGGAGGTGTGGACAAGGTGTTTGAGATTGGTCGCAATTTCCGCAACGAAGGCCTGTCCCGACGGCACAATCCCGAGTTCACCAGGCTCGAGGCCTACGAAGCCTACGGCGACTACGCCACCATGATGGAGACGGTCGAGTCGCTCATTCGTCACATCGCCCTGACCGTCGTCGGCACCCTTAAGATCGAGCATCGCAACGCCGAGGGTGAGGTTTTTAAAACGATCGACCTCTCCCATTGGCGTCGGGCCCGCTACAAAGACCTAGTGTGCGAAAAGGCTGGAGACGATTGGTTCATGGTGTCGCCCGAAGAACGCCGTCGACGTGCCGTCGAAGACCTCAAGCTTTCGGGTGACATCGCCGCAGGCTACCAAGACTTCGAAGTCACCGCAGCGGTCTTCGAGAAGCTGGTCGAGCCCACCCTCATCCAGCCCACCTTCGTCACCCACCTGCCCAAGCAGTTGGTTCCCTTGGCCAAAATCTCCGCCGAAGATCCGACGACTGTGGAGGTTTTCGAATGCTGCATTAATGGCCAGGAGATCGCCCCAGGCTACACCGAGCAGAACGACCCCATCGCCCAGCGCGAGGCCCTCGAGCACCAAGCCGGTGGCGAGCAGCAGAAGCTCGACGAAGATTTCTTGGTCGCCCTCGAACACGGAATGCCTCCGGCCGGCGGCATCGGCATCGGCATCGACCGCTTGTGCATGATGCTCCTCGGCAAGGAAAGTATCCGCGACGTGATCCTCTTCCCGCAGCTCAAGCCCAAGGTCTAAACACCTGCCCAGAAGGAGCCAGCACGCCTGGAGCCTTTCACGGAAGCCTGTCGGCACCGAGACGCACTAGGGCAAGGCAAGCATTGGGGGCGCACGCAGCTCCCAATGCGATCCTGCCGCCCCCTCTTCGCCCCCAGCACCCGCGGAGCCCCCCTCGCGACCGACGTGCCTCACCATTGCCTTGGCCGCAGGGCCAATCCCGCGAAGGACTTCTTGCGACCAATGTGCCTCGTCATTCCCGTGGCTGCTGGCCCCACCCCTTGAAGGCTGTCCCGTCACGGTTTCCCTCTTCTTACCGACCACCAAGAGTCGCCCCCCTCACCGGGCATCTAACATGGACTAGGCGGCAGCGGGGAGGGCCGGAGAGAGCATAGGAACGTGAACACCCTATTCCCCCTCGCGCGCAGCGCGAAAGCGTCACTTTAAAGCGTTCCCTGCGAACGCAGGCCCTCCCCGCGGAGCCCCCCTCGCGACCGACGTGCCTCATCATTCCCTTGGCCGCTGGCCCCGCCCCGCGGAGCCCCCTTCGCGACCCATGTGCCTCATCATTCCCGTGGCACCAGGGCCCACCCCATTCTATCCATTTCCCACTCCGCGCGCGCTACAGTGTCCCGTGCAGACTCGACACTGGAGGCCGACTCCGGTTTGCTTCCACTGTTTTGCGTCCATCGATGAAACCTGAACTCCTGCAACGCGCCAAATCCCTCGGCTTCTCTGACCGTCAGATCGCCCATCTCACCGGAAGAACCGAGGACGAGGTGCGTGCCGAGCGAAAGAAACAGGGATTGGTGCCCAGCTACCGGTTGGTCGATACCTGTGCCGCAGAGTTCGAGGCCTA
>SXXZ01000399.1 GCA_005789375.1 Verrucomicrobiales bacterium
CACCGAATTTTCCGGAAACCACCGTGGTGTTGGTCTTGGAGATAAACACGAACGCAGCGGGATCCTGCTCAAGGGCCCTCGGGTTGGTGGCGCTTCCGAAATTGTCCTTCACGTAGACCTCCCAAGTTCCATCGGGATTGGCCACCGAGTTGGCATAGTTACCCTCGTTCTTGGCATGGTTGACGATGAGGACGCCCGAGTTGGTTGAATTGATTCCAAGGGTCCTAAGGTCCACGCGCGAACGCCCAGCGCTGATGCCCTTGAAATGGGTACCCAACACGAGACCCTTTGAACCGGTGAACAAGTTGTTGGTTCCGCCGTTCGCAGCGGTCGCGTTACGGGCCCATCCCGACAGCCAGTCGCTGTAGCGGAAGAAGGCAACCGCGACATCGGTGTTGTATTCGGCCCGATCCGAAGTGACGTCTTGAATCACCGCCCAGAAGCCGGCGGCCCCTCGGTCGAAGGACGGAGCGGCATACCCGAGCAAGTTCTCCAACTCCCCGTTGTCGCGGCCGTTCTGGGTGACCGCCACCATCAACACTCCCTCGTTGAGTTCATCGGCTCCCGAGTCCCCCACCTGCACGTTGTAATCGCCGCGGTTGGAACCGGGGCGAACTCGGAGATCATTGACCGTGAGCGTCGCCGACACAGTGACGGAATCCACAGAGTTGCCAGTGTCATTCTGGACCACCTTGAGGTTGGCGGACGGAATATTGTGGGGAGGGGCCGATCCAGCCGACCCGGATGTGGTCATGACCAACCACAGCACCATCAGACACAGACCATTCCTAACTAGGGATAAGGAGGGATTCATCGTTTCGCAATCGACGTGAAGAACCTTCATGGACTCTCCACTGAGCCCTTACTTTATTCGCGCTGGACCGCCCCACGACACCGACGAAGCCGTGACGATTCAGTGTCCCTCTAGGTACTCGTTTGACGAATGTGTTAAGCGGGTGACATCCCCGCGTCATCGATCCATTCACTGCGAGGAGCTGAAGCGTCGTGAAGGATCGTTCTAGGGATTAGAAAACCAGGGGACTTCTCCCAGTTGCAGGACCGGCGGAGACCCCCTATTTGTTTGGGAGTGGTCGCCGTGCGCGCGACTAATCCATCCAAACCTCATGAAACGCATCGCGCTCTTTGCGCTGACGAACATCGCGGTCCTCGTGGTCATCTCCATCGTGGTTCGAGCTCTCGGCCTCGACCGGTGGATTGGTGCCCATGGGGTGAGCTACACAGGACTCCTGGTGATGTCGATGGTCATCGGCTTCTCCGGCAGCCTGTTCTCACTGCTGATCTCCAAGTGGATGGCCATCCGCGCCTATTCCATCGAGCTCATCAAGACCCCAAGCAACAGCACTGAACAATGGCTCATCCAGACAGTCCGTGAGCAATCCGAAAAGGCGGGGATCCCCATGCCGGACGTGGGCATCTATGACAGCCCGGAGACCAATGCGTTTGCGACCGGCCGATCGCGCAACAACGCTCTAGTCGCTGTCAGTTCGGGCCTGCTGCATCAACTGCGCCAACGGGAGGTCGAGGGCGTACTGGCCCATGAGGTGGCCCACATCGCCAACGGAGACATGGTTACTATGACACTGCTCCAAGGTGTTCTAAATACCTTCGTCATCTTCTTTTCTCGAATCATCGGGCTCTTGGTGGATTCCCTCCTGCAAGGCAACCGACGCGACGACCAAGAACGCTCCTCGGGCACGGGCATGGGGTTCTTTATCGGCTCGATGGTAGCGCAAATCTTCCTGGGCCTTTTGGCGTCTCTGGTGGTCATGGCCTACAGCCGCCGCCGCGAGTTTGCCGCCGACGCCATGGCTGCTCGTCTCGAAAGCCGAGATGCCATGGTGGGTGCTCTGCAACGCCTCAAAACGATCCATGAGGGCGGCGGAGTGCTTGATGATCGGTCCGCATCGTTGGCGGCCTTCAAGATCAGCCATAACTATGGCAACTGGTTCTCCTCGCACCCGCCTCTCGACGACCGCATCCGCGCGCTGCAAGAGGCCGTGTGACCGCGGCAGGTTCTCAGCGAGGATCGTCGGCGAGCCAGCGAGTCACGTAGGGATCAATCCGTGAAAGCACCAGAAAGCTCCAGCGCTCACGGAGTCGTTCCCACCAAGACCGCGACCGGGCCCAAGTCCTAACATCCACCGGCGCAGCCATCGCTTCGGTTGCATCAAACCAAGCGGCTGTGTCCGCGGCGGCCTGCGGATGCTGGATGCGCACCATTAACTCGTGGTTGATGTGCAGACTGCGCGTATCGAGGTTGGACGAACCAACAAAGACCGAGTCGTCCACTCGGTAGAGTTTGGCGTGCAGAACTTGGGGCGTGTATTCGCGAATTTCCACCCCGGAGCGCAGCATCCGACCGTAGAGAAAACGCCCCGCCCGAAGCGAGATGGCCACATCGGATTTTCCCGGCACCAAGATCCGGACCCGCCCACCACGAGCGGCCACCCGACGGAGAGCGGCCCGCAAGGCTAATCCCGGCAGAAAGTAAGCCACAGCGATGCGGACGTCGCGCGCCTCCTCGAGGCAATTTAGAAACTCGGCCAGGAAGGCGTTCCGACCCCGACCCGGCCCGCTGGGCAGCACCCGAATGCCATCCGATGCGCTCGATCGGGAGTCTACTGGGTTGCGACGACGCAGACGCGGAAAGCGAAGCGGGCGCTGGTCCGCCCGCTCCCACATGGTTTCAAAACTATCGTCCAGCGTCTCGACCACCGGACCGGTGAGGCGGATGCCAATGTCACGCCATCCAGAATGAATGCCATCACCCAGGTATTCCGGAGCCACATTGAACCCTCCAGTGATGGCCAAGGTCCGGTCGATGACCAGCAGCTTGCGGTGACTGCGGACCGGCAATCGGCGCAGCGTCAACGGGTTGAAAACCCGCACCTCGCCGCCGGCCAATCGCAACGGATCAAAAAAAACCTCATCGAGGGACGATGAACCCAAACCGTCGATCAGGACACGCACCGAGACGCCACGGCGGGCCGCACGAATGAGCGCGTCACGGACCGGGCCCCCAGGATTCCCAGGGGCGTAAATGTACGTCTCCAGGCAGACACAACTCCGCGCGCCTTCGATCGCAGCGATTAGAGCCGAAAAGGCCTCATCGCCCGTTCTGAGCCATTGGAAGGAAGTGTCACCCATCGTTGCCGCCCGTTGCATACTGGTCCCCAGCGATCTGTGCCAACCCAATCCCACGCCGAAGGCGGTATCCCATCGCCCTGGCGAACCGTCAAAACAGGCTCGCCCTACCCGGACAATCTGATATTGCCTCTGACATGAGTTCCGGATGGATCAATTGGAAGTGGTGGACGGCGATAACGCTGCTGACCGGCGGACTGCTCGCGCAAACGCCCACACAACCCAGAGGTCTGGAGATTAACGCCTTCCAACGGGCCTTGCCGGCTCCGGGTGACACGGTTCCCGCCACGGCACGGATCCAATACCCTCAAGCGCTCGCTTGGGACACCCAGACCCGGGAAATCCATGCCAAGGATGGTGAGCAGTCGGTCGATTTTCGTTTTGCTCTCACCAACGCCTGGACCAACGCCGTCACCATCACCGGCACCAAGACGAGCTGCGGCTGCACCGTAGCTCGTCTGCCCGAGACACCGTGGCTCATCCAGCCCGGCAAGGGCGGCGAGATCTCAGGCACCATGAATTTGCAGGGCAAAGTGGGAACCATCGTGAAGACGGTAACGGTCTCGACCGATGTGGGTTCCATTCTCTTGAACGTGAAGGTTCACATCGCACCGGCAGATCCGGGTCGCATGCGGTCGGCTGATCGGCAACGCAATTTGGCCGTGGCTGCCGCAGACCGACAGGCCGTCTTCCGCGGCGAGTGCGCGTCTTGCCACGTGGCCCCGACCGTGGGCAAGCGGGGCGCAGAGCTCTACGCCACCGCCTGCGGCATCTGCCATGACGCCGAGAACAAGGCCACCATGGTGCCCACACTGCGCGAGTTGAAGCACCCCACCGACCGGGCCTTCTGGATGCAGTGGATCCGCAATGGCAAACCCAACAGCTTGATGCCCGCCTTCGACCTCAAGCAGGGGGGTATTTTGGATGAGGACCAAATGGCCTCGCTGGCCGATCACCTCGACAGCGCCGCCTTCAAGACGGGGCGTTCCGCCACTCCGGCCAAGACGCCCCAACCGTGAGTCATCCGGGTCGCTTCATCACGCTCGAGGGCGGCGAGGCCGCCGGGAAGTCCACGCAAATCGCCCGCCTGGCCGAACGCCTGCGCCGCCAAGGGCGATCGGTTCTAGAACTCCGGGAACCCGGTGGGACACCGCTGGGTGAAAAAATTCGCCACTTGCTCAAGCACGATCCGGACGGTCGGGGCATGTCTGCCGAAACCGAATTGCTGCTCATGAACGCGAGCCGCGCCGAATTGGTGCGCCAGCGAATTCTTCCGGCGCTGCAGTCGGGCCAAATCGTCCTTTGCGACCGCTTCTACGACTCGACCGTCGCCTATCAAGGGTTCGGGCGCGGACTGGACCGGGCAGCCGTCCAGTCGGTGATCCAACTGGCCGTGGGAGGACTGCAACCGGATCGAACGCTCTGGTTAGATGTGGCTCCGGAAATCGCGCGAACCCGTTTGGCCGGACGCAAGGCCGCGCAGGCGACGAGCGAACCCTCCGACCGCTTCGACGAAGAGCAGGAAGCCTTCTTCGCCCGAGTGGCCCAAGGCTTCCGAGAGGCGTTCCACGCGGAGCCCGATCGCTGGCGACACGTCGATGCCGGCGGATCGTTGGAATGCGTCGAAGAGGCCGTCTGGTCGGCCGTTTCGGACCTGTTCTAGGAACCTGGCTTGATCGGCTGACGCCGAATCCTAAACGAGCCTCAGCAAACCTCAGCGCCCGAAGGGCATCTTGCCCATGAGTCCGCCGGCCCCGCCCATCTTGGTCATCATCTTCTGGAACTTGCCCATCTTGCGCATCATGTCCCGCATCTCATCGAAGCGCTTGAGCAGGTTGTTCACTTCAGTGACCGTGACCCCCGATCCCTTGGCAATACGCTGACGACGCCGGGCGTTGAGAATTTGCGGAGAACCACGCTCCTGACACGTCATGCCGCACAAGATGCCCTCCATGCGCTTGAAGTCCTTTTCACTCTTGGAGAGATCCGTGTTCTTGAGCATCTCCGAACCCCCAGGCAGCAGGCCGACGATGTCCTGAAGCGGCCCAAGCTTCTTCATCTCGCGGAGCTGCATGAGGAAGTCATCCAGGGTGAACTGACCCTTGCGCATCTTTTCCTCAAGATCCATCGCCTTGGAGGCATCGATACGATCCATCGCCTTCTCGACCAGCGTGACGACATCGCCCATGCCCAGGATACGCTGAGCCATGCGCTCGGGATGAAACAGCTCGAGATCATCCAGCTTCTCACCGACGCCCATGAACTTGATGGGCTTGCCCACCACGTGTCGGAAAGACAGAGCCGCACCACCGCGGGCGTCACCATCGAGCTTGCTCAGAATGGCACCCGTGATGTTGAGGGCCTTA
>SXXZ01000400.1 GCA_005789375.1 Verrucomicrobiales bacterium
CTTGGGCAGATCTCAGGACATGGTTGGGCAATTCAATGAGTCAATCGCATGCCCCGGTCCGTTCGTTCAAGGCCGATGCCCTGGACGTTCATGTCTTCGCCAGCCAACCCGATCTGGCATCTTATGTGGCGCTGGATGTCCGCAACTATTTGGCGGACACCATTGCCCGCAACGGTTCGGCCGCGGCCATTCTGGCCACCGGCAATTCCCAGATCCAGTTCCTGAAGAACCTCGTGGCCTTGGGTGGCGTCGACTGGTCCAAGGTGACTTTGTTCCACATGGACGAATACCTCGGCATCCCCGCCGACCACCCGGCGTGCTTCCGGTATTATATGAAGCAGCGGGTCGAGTCGCTGGTGAAGCCCAAGGCCTTCCATTACATCCACGGTGATTGCGATTTGCCTCATGTGGAATGCGCCCGCTACACGGCGCTGCTTGAATCGCAGGCCATCGATTTGTGCTGCTTAGGTGTCGGAGAAAACGGGCATCTGGCCTTCAACGACCCCCACGTTGCCCGTTTGGACGACTCCGAGTGGGTCAAATTGGTCCGACTCGATGACGCCTGCAAAATGCAGCAGGTCAAGGAGGGGCATTTTCCGTCGCTGGAAACGGTGCCGCCCTATGCCTTCACGCTGACGTTGCCGGCCCTCATGACTGCCCGGAAAGTGGTTTGTGTTGCGCCGGAAAAACGCAAGGCGGTGCCTGTGAAGAATATGCTCCAGGGACCGGTGAATTCACTCTGCCCGGCCTCGATGCTTCGACGCAACCCGGCGGCTGTGCTGCTCATCGACACCGATTCCGCCTCACTGCTCTGAGCTATGCGCATTCTGGCCCTCGATCCCGGTACCGTTCGTGTGGGCGTCGCCGTCAGTGACGAACTGCGGATGATGGCCCGTCCGCTCGAGTTTATTCCGGCCGAACCGTTTTTGGCTCTCGTGGAACGGGTGAAGGAACTCATCCGATCCCTGCAGGTAGAACTCATCGTGGTGGGCATGCCTCGTAACATGGATGGCACCTATGGTGAGGCGGCCATCAAGGCGCGGGAGTTTGTGGCGGCGCTCAAGGATGTGATTATGGTGCCGATCCGAACCTGGGACGAACGACTCACCACCGTGTCGGCAGCCAAGGCCCTGCGCAGCGGTGGCACCAAGGCGGCCCAACAGCGCGGCAAGATCGATGCGGCTGCGGCGGCCATTCTACTGCAGGGATACCTCGACAGTCTCACCCTGTGAGAGGTCAGGGGGTCGCTTCCCAGGAAACCACGATGTCCTCGGAGCAAGAAGTTCCTAAGAAGCGCACCCGTGAGCGTCCGGACTCGGCTCCCGAGGGCTTCCAACGCGTCCGCCTGACCGTCGCCTACGACGGCACCGCCTACCGTGGCTGGCAGGTGCAGCTCGAGGGCATCACGGTCCAGGGCTGCCTGGAGGTCGCCCTGGGTCGGTTGTTTCGTTGTGGTCCCCGGGTTGTCAGTTCCAGTCGTACCGACACCGGAGTTCATGCCCGGGGGATGTCGGTGCATTTCGATGTGCCCCGAACCGAATGGCGGATGACCGCGGACAAACTGATTTTGGCGGCCAATGCGCACTTGCCGGAAGATATCCGAGTGACGGCGGCCGCGCAGACCAAGCCGGATTTCCACGCCCGTTTCGACGCCATCGGTAAGCAGTACCGGTACACTGTTTGGAATGATTCGGCGCATGATCCACTGGGTCTTCGCCAGCAGTGGCATGTGCCCAAACCCATTAATTTGGGGGCGATGCGGGCCGCAGCGGCCACCTTGGTCGGGTGCCATGATTTTTTGGCGTTCAGTGCATCCCCGGGTTACGAGCGCCACCACACTGTCCGCAACGTGACGCGGTGCGACGTGATCCGGTCTGGCCCTCGCATTACGGTGGTCATCGAGGCCGACGGGTTCTTGTACAAAATGTGCCGTGGCATCGTGGGCACGCTGGTGCAAGTGGGGCATGGGCGCTTTCGGCCTGAGGAATTAGTCCCCCTGCTGCAGACTCGCGATCGCACGGTGGTGGGCATGACGGCGCCGGCGCTGGGACTGGTTTTGTGGAAGGTGTTCTACCGCAAGCCCGGGATGCCACGCAGGCCACACCCAGCCGATGTGGAGTGAGGGAGGGTCACGCTCAGAGCCCAGTGCGGTCGTCTTGAAAATGCTGGGGATTGAAATTGCGAGGCCCCTGAATCTCCCTTGCCAGTCATCGGTTCCGCGACTAACTCGTCAGCGCCGATGATTCGACGCCTGCTACCACGTCTGCTCCTTCAGTTGGGGATGTTTCTCTGCTCCGCCACCCTGGTTTGGAGTTTGTGGTCCCTCTCACTGGCTGCCGAAACCACGAACACCGCCACCGTTGCCAAGAGCACAGATATGGCCTCCAAGGCCAGCGCCCTAACGCGCAAGGTGATCAATGAAGAGTTTATTCAAAGCCACCAGACCGAACTCTCCTTTTGGATCAACCACGTTCCAGGCATGGAGACGCCATTTCTGGGGATTCCTCGCTGGCAGTACGCGGCCTCGTTGTTGTACCTGATCTTGGCAATTTCCGTTTCCCGCGCCCTAGACTGGCTCATTCGGAATCGCCTTAAGCATTGGGCTTCGAAGACGGATACGGAGTGGGACGATATTCTTGTTAAGCTGGCGGAGGGTCCGGTGAAGGCCATCACCCTGGTGTTTCTCATCCACATCGGGCTCGAACTCTACAATTGGCCTCTTTGGCTCGAGATCAATATCTCCCGATTGTCTCTCATCGTCGGGGCCGTCGCCTTGACCTTCATCGCGCTGCGGGTCATCGACTTGGCGATAGCCGCTTGGCGTCGGCAGCCCAAACAGGGTGGCGACGTGGCCTTCAACGATCAGTTCGTGCTGCTCATCGGCAAACTGCTCAAGGCGGTTCTGATACTGATCACTTCGCTGACGTTGTTGGGGAATCTCGGTGTCGATATCACCGCGATCCTCGGTTCGGTGTCGGTGCTGGGATTGGCCTTTGGTTTGGCGGCCCAGGATTCAGTGGCCAACTTGTTTGGTGCGGTGGCGGTGTTTGTGGACAAGCCCTTCAAAGTCGGGGACCGCATCAAGGTGGGTTCCGACGTGGATGGCGTGGTCGAGGCGATGGGCCTGAGAGCCACCCAAGTCCGTAATGCGGATGGGTTCCTGATCACCCTCCCGAACAAGTCGGTGGGCAACAACACGGTCATCAATGTCTCGGC
>SXXZ01000401.1 GCA_005789375.1 Verrucomicrobiales bacterium
AAAACCTCCCCCTGTCCCGAATCCAACCCACGATTCACCCTTTTAGAGCCTGTCCCTAAAACCTCCCCCAAAAATCCACCCTCCCTTCGGAGCCTATCACCAATCACCTAAAAATAAGCAAGAGTGCCCCCTTTTGTGTAAATAGGTGGGACCGACCCCGCAGCGAGCGGCAGCGGGACCGGGTGCCGGGACATGACCCGAACCCGGTCCTCGATACCCGGTTCCGGCGGCGGCACCCCCGTTTGCATCAGCACCTGCGTCCGCACGCTCACGCCTGCGCACCCCGTCTCGGACCTCATGTGCACCGCCGCCTCGGGCGTCGTCACGTCGCCATTGCCGATCACCGGGATCGTCCGCGCCGCCTCCACCACCTTGCGAATGCCCGCGAGATTTACCGAGCCCGAGAACCCCTGCTCCCGGGTCCGCCCATGAATAAATACCCCGGCGATGCCGGCATCCTCCAGCGCGCGGACCAGGTCGGGTGCCGTCAAATTGTCGTCATCCCAACCCAAGCGCATCTTGGCCGTCACCGGGATACGCAACACATCCACCATCGTCCGCACTAGAAGCAGCCCTTGTTGCAAAGAGCACTACCGAGCCGTAGATCAGCCCAGGAGTCGCGGTGACCTCCGCAATCGCTCACCCCACCGAAGGCAGAGTGACCATCCGGAACACCTCGGAAACAAGGGATCGCGCTCGAGGGATGAACCGGTGGCGGACAAGTTGGCGTTTGACGGTCCAACCAGGCCCCGAGAACCTACTGTTCTCCGTGGGTCCTGAGCCCCTGGGCCCGCGATCGGCGGCAGGCTCAGGCGCGATTGGTAAACTCGCGGTCGATGCGTATGCCCTCACTTGTGCTCCTCCTGCGGCAGCTCAGCCGCAACAATGCCGCGTTCCTTTTCCATCGCGCACTACTCCGATGCCTGTACGGAAACCGGATTCATCGGCTGTCCAATCGTGACCTGTTCAACAGGCCCGAGTGGTTCTGGGGCGGATCTCCGGTACCCAATCTGCCACTGACGACGCCCGATTCCTCAGAGGGACTCGACCCGGCAGCACGACGGGCCCTCGCCGAGGATCTGGTGGAGTCCTTTTACGCGGGCCAAGGATTGGATCCTTCGAACCGCAATTACAGTCCCCTCTGGTCCACGATCATCGACCGCAATGCGCCTGCGGTCCTTAAAGCCCTCCGCAACCGCGATCCAGAAGCCCTTCTCGCGTTCCTAGAGAGGATGTTTCCTTCGCCCACGCTGTGGGGGATAGGCTACGGCGATCTTGGAATCGCTCAGGGTTCACGGTTCGCATCCTATCTCATCCTGTCTCAGTTGGCGGGATTGGCCGAGTCGCTGGGTGTGGTGCGCACAGAATGTCCGGAACAGGGTGAGATCGGCCATGCTCTTCGGGACGGACCCGAGGCCCTGCTGACCGCCGTTGAGCGCAAGCTGGGTCTCCGGATCGACTTCCCACGGATCGCTGGAGCCTACGGCATCAAGGTGGGAGGCCGCCTTCTGGACATGCAAACGCCGGGCCACCTGTATGCAGCCCATCGACTCCATGGGCATCTTCAGCGGCATTCGGCTCCGGAATCACCCGACATCATGGAGATCGGGGCGGGGTTTGGGGGAGCATGCCATTGGTTACAAAAACTAAGGTCTCCCTCGCGATACGTGATCCTCGACCTCGCCCTGACCAACGTCTACCAGGGATGGTTCCTCGGCAACGCTCTGGGCCGTGACCAGGTTGGCCTCTACTCCGATTTTCGGCGTGAAGGAAGCTTCAAAGGACGGCGCACTTGGATCATGCCGGTCCATTCCCATGAGCAGTTTTGCGAACAGCGATTCGACGCGATCTTCAATCAAGACAGTTTCCCGGAAATGCCCGTCGAGATCGTCCGCGACTACCTCAGGCTGGCAGCCGAGCGCCTCCAGCCCGGAGGGCTTCTCTTCAGTATCAACCAGGAAGCCTTCAGCCCGATGGAGGGCAAGGCTCCCCCGTGGGTACCGGAGTTGGCGTCCACGACCGCTGGATTGGTAAGGATCTCACGAGAATTATGCTGGGTGCGCCGCGGCTGGGTCGAAGAGGTTTACCGCCGGGTGGGGTGAGCTCCCGGGGCATACCGGCATCGACTTACCAGGGATCGATATCGACCCGGTGGCCATCATTGCCCGAACCGAACACGCTTCTATCGAGCTTTGCCCCATTCCGTCAGCGTGGCTGTTGAGGAGTCCGCTTAGTTCCGGCGGCCATACCCCGTCTCCGCGTACGACGTTGACAAGCGGGCCTCAGTTTTTCGCAGGTTGCTCGAGCGGATCTGTGGTTTCCAAAGACCTTCGGATTTGGGGCCAGCGACCATCACAAAAAATAAGCAAGAGTGTCCCCTTTTGTGTAAATAGGTGGGACCGACCCCGCAGCAAGAACGCGCCAAAACCACCCTTCGGAGACTGTCCCTGAAATCTCGCAGAAGACCGTTGTGGAGAGCTTGAGTGCCTGGAATCTCGGTAAATCCATCGACCCCAGCACGTCAAAGATCGCACCATTCGCTTTTACTTGACGCTGACCAACACGGTCACAGGCATCACCTTTAACCTGTGGCGGTCGAGGATACGATGGCAACGGTCGTCGAGACGCGATTGCATGTCCGGATGCGGTGGATTGCTGAACTCGAAGTGGATCAGCAAATATGCATCTCTCCCGGTGATCTGACGGATCTGGACCAACTTGTCGAATCGTTCGGAGTCTTTATAGGCTTCGGGCGTGATATCCCTCAATTTTTGATCGACCACCACGTGGGGAACTTCCCAGTCGATAAACATCGCAATCCAAGGGAAGTTTAAATGGAGGAAGGACTCCAGGAGTCGATCGATGACGTCTTTCAACGGAACAGTAGGGTCGAATGCGTTCATATTCAGGAGAGGTTTCGTCGACCGAGACCGGATTCTTTCAAGGAACATGAGAAATCCGCGCCCCTCACCCACAACCCGCAAGCCCACTCGGTGTAGACCGTGGCTGGAACCCTCGAATCCACCGTACTCCGCAGCAGAGCGGGACCGGACCGGAGCAAGCATTGGAAGCGATCAAACCCTCCCCCTCGCTCGCAGCGCGAAAGCTCATCCTCCCCCGAGCTTCCCTGCGCGCGCAGGATCGGTCCCGCGGAGCCCTACCTAATAGCGCACCCAAAAAACGCTTCCCTTCGGGGCCCGCAGGCCATTCCCTAAAAATAAGCAAGAGTGTCCCCTTTTGTGTAAATAGGTGGGACCGACCCTGCGGCCAACCGATAGGTGTTTCGTCGGTGCGCACCCTGCCCTAAGTTTACACCCATGTTCTCCCGTGCCTGCGCAGTCATTACCCTCGCGGCCCTGATGTCCCTTCAGGCCGCTGATCGCCCGCAGTTCGGCGAGGCCTGGTCACGGAACATGACCTCACCCGAGGTCAACCTCCCGGCCACCTTCAATCCCACCAACGGAACCCACATCCGGTGGAGCGTTCCCCTGGGTGCCTCCGGAACCGAATCCCACTCCACCCCCGTGATCGCCCACGGGCGCGTCTTCATCGGCACCAACAACGAACTCCCCCGCGACTCCCGCCGTACCGGCGATCGCGGTATCCTGCTCTGCCTCTCCGAAGCCACCGGAGCTCTCGAATGGCAACTGGCCGTCCCCAAGCGCGAAGAGGATATTTATCACGACTGGCCCAAGACCGGCATGGCCTCGCCGGTCACCGTCGAAGGCGACCGCGTCTACCTCGTCGACAATCGCGGCGTCGTTCAATGCTTGGACCTCCGCGGCCAAGCCAATGGCAACCAAGGCCCATTCCTCGACGAAGCCGTCTACCTCAACCTTCGCGGCACCAACGCCTTACCCGTGCCAGTGCCCACGGCCGTGCCCGACGCCGACATCCTCTGGTCCTTCGACCTCACCCGGGAGGCCGGCATCTGGTCCCATGACGGTGCCCATAGCTCTATCCTCATTCATGGCGACTACCTCTACATCAACACCAGTACCGGCGTAGACAACACCCACCGCGTCATCCGTACACCCAAGGCCCCTAGCCTCGTGGTGCTCGACAAACGCACCGGCCGCTGGGTCGCCCAGGACGGCCTCGGCATCGCCCCACGCATCTTCCACTGCACCTGGTCCTCCCCCTCCCTCACCACCGTCAACGGCCAGCCACGTATCCTCTTCGCCGGCGGCGACGGCGTCGTCTACGGCTTTGATCCCTACCGCCCCGGAAACACCTCGACCGAACCGTCCATCCTGACCAACCCCTGGCGCTTTGACTTCGATCCCAGCGGACCCAAGACCAACGTCGGAAGCTTCCTCAACAACCGACGCGAAGGTCCCAGCAATATCTACGGAATGCCCGTCGCCCTCGGAGACCGGATGTACGTCGCCGGTGGCGGCGATTGGTTCTGGGGCAAGAACGAAGCCTCGGTTCGCTGCATACGCACCACCGGACAGGGCGACGTCAGCGCCTCCAACACCCTGTGGTCGTACCCGCTGGGTCGCCACACCATGAGCACCCCCGCCATCGCCAACGGACTCGTCTTCTGCGCCGACTCCATGCGCACCCTCCACTGCATTGATGCAGTCACTGGGAAAGGCGTATGGACCCACGAATTGGACGGCGAAGTCTGGGCCTCGGCTCTGGTGGCCGACGGCAAAGTTTATATCGGCACCCGACGCGGCGGATTCTGGACCTTCGCCCTGAGCCGCGAAAAACTCCTCCTAGGACACGTGGCCCTGGGTTCGCCCATCAGCGCCACCGCCGTGGCCGCCAACGGCACCCTCTACGTCGCCACCGGAACCCGACTCTTCGCGACGGCGATGAAGACCACCCCCACGGTCAGATGATTTCCTGGATGACGCGACCCGCGATGCCGGTTAGTCGCACGTCTAAGCCCTGGAACTTCACCGACAATCGAGTGTGGTCGATGCCGAACTGCCGCAACAGCGTCGCGTGAATATCGTGCACATCGACCGGTGAATCGACCGCCGAATACCCCAGCTCATCGGTCGCCCCATAAACCATCCCAGGACGAATCCCGCCGCCGCACATCCAGATGGTGAACCCGGCATTGTGGTGGTCGCGCCCGCTGCCGCCTTGGCTCATCGGAGTGCGACCAAACTCGCCGGCCCACACGATCAGCGTGTCTTTGAGCATGTCGCGCTGCTTGAGGTCCGTGATGAGCGCCATACACGCCCGATCGATCTCCGCGGCCTTGAACTCGACCCCCTGCTTCACCTCGCCGTGATGGTCCCAGTCCTTGTGATACAGCTGAATGAAGCGCACCCCACGCTCAGCCAACCGCCGGGCCAAGAGGCAGTTGGAAGCGAAGGACCCATCCCCAGGCTTGCAACCATAGAGCGACTGAATGGAGGCGGGCTCGCTCGCCGTGTTCATTAGCTCCGGCACACTTGCCTGCATCTGGAAGGCCATCTCGTACTGGGCGATGCGCGTCGAGATCTCGGGGTCATCCACCACGGCGTCGTGCTGCCGGTTGAGATCGTTGATCGTCCGCACCACTTCGTGCTGCCCTTCGCGGGTGACTCCCGGCGGGGTGCCCAAGTACATCACCGGATCGCCCTTACCTCGCAAGTGCACCCCCTGAAACCGACTCGGCAACATGCCGGGCGCCCATTGACGAGCCGCGATTGGTTGGTTCTGGCCGCCGCGCCCAAGAGAGGTCAGCACCACGAAACCGGGCAAATTCTCCGCCTCGGAACCCAATCCATAGGTCACCCACGAACCCATGCTCGGGCGACCCGCAATTTGCGAGCCCGTGTTCATGAACATGTGGGCCGGATCGTGATTGATGGCCTCGCTCGTCATGGAACGCACCCAGCAAATCTCATCGGCCACCGAGCCCAATTGGGTGAAGAGTTCACACAATTCGACACCCACTTTTCCGAAGCGCTTAAAGGGCAACTGCGGTCCGTAGCAAACCAACTTCTGCCCCTGGAGCTGGGCGATTTGCTTACCCTTGGTGAACGACTCGGGCATCGGCTTGCCGTGCATCTCGGCCAGCTTGGGCTTGGGATCGAAGGTTTCCAGATGCGACGGACCACCGGCCATACTCAGCCAAATCACCCGCCGTGCCTTCGCTGGAAAGTGCAAGGACGCCACCGCTCCACTCACTGTGCGGGCTGCGCTCGCCGCCTTAAGAATCCGCGGTTGGAGAATGGAACCTAGCGCCACGGCGCCCAGGCCCTGAGACGCGCGACCCAAAAACAAACGTCGGGTCTGCTGCTGCTGAAGAAACTGACGAATCTCCGTGGATGGGCTCATGGTCAGGAACGGGTGATGGTCTCGTGGAGGTTGAGGAGGGCGCGGGCCACATCGGTCCAGGCTGCCCATTGGACGGGATCCAAGCCGGCCGGCGTCGGAGCCTTGCCGGTCTGGGTGAATTTCGAAGCGGCCTGCGGGTCCTTGGCGAAGGCTGTCCGCTGAGATTCGAGCAGGCGGCGCAGCGCGGCTACCTCCGAGTCTTGTGGAGCGCGGGAGAGCGCCTGACGCCAGGCCCAGGTGAGTCGTGCCGCGTCGTCGCCAGAGCTTTCCCGGAGAATCCGCGCAGCGAAGCTTCGGGCCGCCTCGACATAACTCGGGTCGTTTAAGAGCACCAGAGCTTGCTGGGGAATATTGGAGCGGTTGCGTTCAGCCGCACACTCCTCGCGAGTGGCGGCGTCGAAGGCCAACATGCTCGGGTGCACATACGAACGCTGCCACCAGGTATACAGGCCGCGCCGATACTGATCGCCACCCGAGCTGGCATCATAACCACGCTGAGGGAAATTGAGATTCTCCCAGTACCCATCGGGCTGGTAGGGCCGAACGCTCGGGCCACCGATCCGGGGCACCAACAGGCCGGAGACCTGCAGCGCCGAGTCCCGGACTTGTTCTGCCTCGATGCGCCAGCGTCCCTGACGGGCCAGATCCCGATTGTCGGGATCACGAGCCAGGAACTCACGCGAAGCGTTGGAGGACTGCCGATAGGTCCGGCTGGTCACCATCAGGCGAACGAGGTTCTTCACATCCCAACCGCTCTCTCGGAACTCCGCGGCCAGCCAATCGAGCAATTCCGGATACCGCGGCGGTTCGCCCTGGGCACCAAAGTCGTCGATCACCTTGGAGAGGCCGGTGCCGAAGAATTGACGCCAGTAGCGATTAACCACCACCCGCGCGGTCAACGGGTTCTCGGGCGACACCAACCAGTTGGCCAAGTCCAACCGGTTCAATCGTCGATCGGAGGCCGCCCGGGCGGTCGGCCGGAACTGGGACGGAATGGCCGGCTCCATGATCTCGCCCGTCTCGATTAGCCAATTGCCACGGGGCAGCACCCGGACGGTCCGGGGCTTTTCAGAGCGCTCGGTGATGAGTGTGCGTGGAAGGGTTGCCTCGAAGTCGGCACGGACCTTGTCGGCGGCGGCCCGCTGCGTGCGGAGGTCTGCCAACTGCGGGGCGACCGCCTTAAACTCGGACCACAACTTGGCCGACTGCTCGGGCGTCCGAGCGGCCGGATCCACCTTCAAACGCTCCACCAAATCTGCATTCGGCACCGGAACCGTGGGCGGCACGACCGCCGCTACATCGGTGGCCATCCCGATACGAAAACACCCCAGCGTGTGGTTTCCATGACCGTGTTTTTGTTGCAACTCGATTTCTAAACGCTCTCCGGAGGCCAGGCTGAGGGGCTCCTTCAGGCGCAAGCGCAACTGCGCGGGCTTGCCCGCCTCGGGCAAGATGGCCCAACCGGCGAAGGTACC
>SXXZ01000402.1 GCA_005789375.1 Verrucomicrobiales bacterium
AACAGGACGCCGGTGCGGGGCGTGATCGCACGGATCATGGCCGGAATATCGGCTGCGAAATCGATCGCAGGCACGGTCACCAACGTGGCTCCGAACAAAGCCGTAACGATGGGATACACGGCGAAGCAGAACTCCGGAACCACCACCTCGACCCCCGGTCGCATCATCGCGTGGCCCACAAACTCGAGGAGTTCATTGGAACCATTGCCCAAGATGAGGTTCTCGGTCCGGACCCCCAGCGATTCGGCGAGAGCCCGCTTGAGCACCGAGGCAGAACCATCGGGGTAAAGGTGCAGTTGTCTCAGCACCGTCTCCATGGCCACCAGGGCTTTGGGCGAGGGGCCGAAGGGGTTTTCGTTGGAGGCCAGCTTGATGATGCCGGCGGGATCCAGGCCATGTTCGCGGGCGACTTCCTCGATGGGCCGACCAGGCACATACACCGGCAGGGTGGCGAGGGAGGGGTTTAATCGAGATAGCACGTTGCTCATGCGCTGGGCTGAATCGTTGTCCCGGTTGGCCCACTACGCAAGGCGGCGGACACGGACACGAGCAAAGCACCCAATAGGGGCGTACCCGCACAGGGACACACTCTGCGGCCCGATAAGCCTCCTAGGTAGGGACTCATCTACGATCGGTCCGGCTCTGCAGGCCTGGCGCTTTCGGAGAAATCGCCCTACCTCGGAGGTGCTCAGGCGAGGTGAAGTTTGCGGCGGGAATCCAGGATATAGACCGATGAGCCCACTTTTCCGATGAGTCGCCTCGATAGGGACCGATCTCCGAGAGGTCCAGCGCTGCAGACGTTGGCCTTTTCGCAGAAAGCGCCCCGCCCGAGCTTGACCCCGCAGATCGTCAGTCAATGGTGCCTGTGATCATGCGGATCTTGATTGTTGGTTGCGGGTATGTGGGCTTGGCGCTGGGACGGCGGTTGTCGTCTTCCGGTGCCGAGGTTCTGGGCCTGCGCCGCCAGGGTGATCCCGACGGTTCCTTGGCCGCCGCTGGCATCCAAGCGGTGCGGGGCGACCTCACCCGACCGGAAGATCTGGAGGCCATTCCCGGCGGGTTTGATGCAGTGGTTTGCGCGGTTTCTTCGAGCCGCGGTGGGGCGGATGCCTACCGGGAAGTGTTCTTGGGTGGTGCCCGGAATTTGATCGAATGGGCTCGTCACCGGCGAGTGGGCCGACTGGTTTCAGTGAGCAGCACAAGCGTTTATAGCCAAACAGATGGCTCTTGGGTCACCGAAGACTCCCCAGCGGAACCCGCCGGAGAAACCGGTCGATTGCTCGTCGCCACCGAAGGGGTCTTCGCTGAGGCGCACCGCTCCGGCCTCGTTGCCACCCAGATCGTCCGCGTCGCGGGCATCTATGGCCCTGAACGCGGACACCTCTTCCAACAGTTCCTCGCCGGCCTGGCCCGACGCGATCCCGGCCAAGGCCGCTGGATTAACATGATCCACCGTGACGATGTGGCTTCGGCCCTGGAAGCGGTGATGCTGCACGGTGAGGCCGGCCAGACCTACAACGCCGTGGATGACGAGCCGGTACTCCAGGGAGAATTTCTTCGATTCCTCGCCACTGAAACCGGGCTCCCGCTGCCACCGCTGGCCGAATCGGCCGATCCCACCGGAACGATTTCAGTCCGCAAGCGCGGCACCACCCACAAGCGCGTTTCCAACCGACGCCTTCGGGAAGATCTGGGCTGGAAACCACAGTTCCCCACCTTTCGGGAAGGCTATGCCGGAGCGATCGCCGCGGTCATCTCCAGCCCAGGGCAGACCTTTCAGCGGCCAGCACTATTGTGATTCAAAAACGATCCCCGAACGGTGATCCACTCTGCCGGTAGGGATGGATCTCCGAGCCGGCCGCGCCTACCTCGGCGCTTTCAGAGAACGTCCTCACCGGGATGCCTCTGTGCGCTCTGGCCTCCCGGAGTGCTTTGGCTCACGATGGGTCGGTGATTCAACGCTATTCACGGCCCGAGATGCGGGCGATCTGGACCGAGGAGAACAAGCTCAGCCTGTGGCTCGACATCGAGGAATTCGCCAGTGAAGCGCTGGTGACTCAAGGCGTGGTGCCGAAGAAAGACTTTCTGAAGATCCAGAAAGGTTGCCAGGCCTGGAAGGGCGACACCGCTGGATTAGTTGCCCGGCAGCGCGAGTTAGAAAAGGTGCTCAACCACGATGTTATCGCCTTCACCACCGCCGTGACCGAGCGCATCAACGACCCGGCCAGCCGATGGCTGCACTTCGGTCTGACCAGCTCCGACGTCGTCGACACCGCCTTCGCTGTCCAGATGGTGCAAAGCGCCGACCTGCTCATCCGCGATGTGGAAACCCTGTTGCCGGTCATTGCTCGACGGGCCCGGGAGTATCAGCGGACCCCTTGCATCGGCCGCAGTCACGGCATTCATGGCGAACCCACCACCTTTGGTCTGAAGCTAGCACTCATGCACGAGGAGTTCTCACGGGCCCTCACGCGCTTCAAGCATCTCCGCACCATTGTTTCCCTAGGCAAGCTCAGCGGCGCCGTCGGTACCCATGCCCACCTGCCGCCGTCGGTGGAGGCCCATGTCTGCAAGCGCCTGGGACTCAGGCCAGCGCCTATTGCCACCCAAGTGATCCAGCGAGACATCCACGCCGAATTTATGAACGGGCTGGCACTGGTGGCCTCCAGCTTCGAGCACTGGGCCGTAGAGTTTCGCCACCTGCAACGCACAGAAGTCCTCGAGGCCGAAGAGCCGTTCACCCGGGGTCAAAAGGGCAGCAGCGCCATGCCACACAAGCGCAACCCGATCACCTGGGAGCGTCTGACCGGACTGGCCCGAGTGATCCGCGGAAACGCCGTGGCCGCCCTCGAGAACGTAGCCCTGTGGCATGAGCGAGACATCAGCCACAGTTCGGTGGAACGGATCATCTTCCCCGATTCCTGCACCTTGCTCGACTACATGTTCGGACTGCTCACCCGTCTGATGGACGGGCTCTTGGTCTATCCTGAGAACATGCGCAAGAATCTAGGATTAAGCCTAGGCATGTGGAACAGCCAGACCGTCCTGCTAGCCCTCATCCGCAAAGGCCTGACCCGGGAAGACGCCTACGCCCTAGTTCAACGCAACGCGATGAAGACCTGGGAGGTCAAACATGCCGGCCGCGACGACGCAGATTTTCTGGAGATCCTCAAGGCGGACCCGGAGGTGGCCCGTCATTTCAAATCCGGTGAACTCGAGGCGCTGTGTTCGCTCGATTTCCATCTCAAAGAGGTGGACAACCGCTTCCAAGTGCTCGGATTGGGACCCGTGTCTCAAGCCAAGGCCCCGGCGAAGAAACCCGCCTCCAAAAAGGTCTCGAAAAAGACCCGCTGAGTTCGACCTCGGGCTGCGTCGCGGGCATGAGGGTTTCATCGGAACGTCAACAGGCGTCAACGGGGGTGTTGCTGTGGGCTCGGGATTGGCATAGCATCTAGGTTGTTGTAGATTGCTGCTATCCACCGGTCGGTGGTGCTTCCGAAGTCGTTCGGTCCAGCGTCTTCATCCTGTCATGCGTCACTCCCGCGTCAGCGCCGGCCTCCTAATGTACCGCTTCAACAGCGGTGCTTTGGAAGTGTTCATCGCGCACCCGGGCGGTCCGTGGTTCCCGCACCGAGATCACGGGATCTGGACCATTCCCAAGGGCGAAATCGAACCGGGTGAGAGCGGTCTGGATGCTGCCCGTCGTGAGTTCACCGAAGAAGTCGGTATCACCAGCACGCCGCCTTTCATCGATCTGGGTTCCATCCGCCAACGGGGTGGTAAGACCGTGTTTGCCTGGGCCTTTGAAGGTCAGTGGGATTCCACCCAAGGCATCCAAAGCAATCATGTCGATGTCGA
>SXXZ01000058.1 GCA_005789375.1 Verrucomicrobiales bacterium
TCCTCCTCGCGCTGGGCACGACTCCGCTCGTATCCAACATCGGCCGCGCCGCCGAGGCCGGCAGCACCAACGCCCCCAGCCCGTTGCTCACGGTCGAGCGGATCTTCAAGGGCGGTGAATTTGGCGGCGAAGGGTTTGGCGGCCATTGGCTGGAGGACAGTTCGGGCTATGTCACCTGGGAAAAACCCGGCAACGGCGGCCCCGGGCAAGACTTGGTTCGACACCACCCGGCCACCGACAAGCGCGACGTACTGCTCGCTGCCTCCGAATTAATTCCGGCCGGCAAGACCCAACCTCTCTCGGTGGATGACTACACCTGGTCGACCGATCGCTCCAAGGTGCTCATTTACACCAACAGCAAGAAGGTGTGGCGCACCAATGCCCGCGGTGATTACTGGGTGCTCGATCGCACCAGCCACGAGCTGTTCCAACTGGGCGGCAATGCCCCGGCCTCGAGCCTGCAGTTCGCCAAGTTCTCGCCCGACAGCACCCACGTGGCCTACGTCCGCGAACGCAACCTGTACTCCCAAGACCTGCGCTCCGGCAAGGTCACCACCCTCACCGACACGCCCAACGAACACCTCATCCACGGCGCGTTCGATTGGGTCTACGAAGAGGAGTTCACCATGCAAGACGGCTTCCGATGGAGCCCGGATAGCAAGTCCATTGCCTTCTGGCAGTTGGACACCGAGGGAGTCCGTGAAGTGTCCTTGGTAAACAACACCGACAGCCTGTACCCGAACGTTCAGCGCATCCCCTACCCCAAGACCGGCGAACTCAACTCCGCCTGCCGCATCGGCGTGGTGGACGCCTCCGGTGGCGACATCCGCTGGGTAAAGACCCCGGGCGATCCGCGCGAGCATTACATCCACGACCTCCAGTGGATCCCCCGCACTCGCAGCCTGCTGCTCCAACAATTGAACCGCCTGCAGAACACCAACCGCGTGTTCATGGCCGAATCTGCCACGGGCGAAGTCACTCCATTGCTCGTCGACTCCGACAAGGCCTGGGTCGAAGCCCACAACGACCTGACTTGGCACACCGACGGCCGCCGCTTCCTTTTCTGGAGTGAACGGGACCAGTGGCAGCACCTCTACTGGGCCGGACTCAAAAACGGAAAACTCAAACCCGCCACGCGCGGTGCTTTCGATGTGACCGAGCTAGTACGAGTGCAAGAAGCTCGCCAGGAACTCTACTTCACGGCCTCTCCCGACAACCCCACCCAGCGGTACTTATACCGAACGTCCTTCCGCGGACACGGCCTCGAACGCCTGACCCCCACCAACGCTCCCGGCACCCACAAATACGTGGCCTCACCCGATGGCCGGTGGGCCTTCCACACGGTGTCGTCGTTCACGGTGCCGCCCAAGACCGAGCTCATTTCACTGCCCGACCACAAGACGGTTCGGGTGCTGGCCGACAACCAGAAGATCCGCGAGAAGCTGGCCACCTTGAAAGTTCCCACCACGGAGTTCTTCCGGGTTCCGGTGGGTGACGGCATCGAAATCGACGGCTGGTGCGTGCTGCCGCCGGAGTTCGACCGCACGAAGAAACACCCGCTCATCGTGCATGTTTACGGCGAACCGGCTGGGCAAACGGTGAAAGACCAATGGGGCGGATCCGGCCAACTCTGGCACTGGATGCTCGCCCAGCAGGGCTACGTGGTGATGAGTTTCGACAACCGGGGCACCGCCACACCGCGTGGCCATGACTGGCGCAAATCGATCTACCGGCAGGTGGGCATCTTGGCCTCGCAAGACCAGGCCGCGGCACTGAAGCACGTGCTGGCCACGCGGCCCTACCTCGACCCCAAGCGCGTCGGCATTTGGGGATGGAGTGGCGGCGGGTCCATGACCCTCAACGCCCTGCTCCGCCATCCCGGCCTCTACACCGCGGGCATCTCCATCGCGTCGGTCCCCAACATGCGCCTGTACGACACCATTTATCAGGAGCGCTACATGGGCCTGCCCTCGGACAATGCCGAAGGCTACCGCCAGGGCTCACCCCTGACCTTCGCCGACCAACTTCAGGGCAAGCTGCTGCTCATCCACGGCACGGGTGACGACAACTGCCACTATCAAGGAGCTGAAGCGTTGGTGAACGCCTTCATCACCCACGGCAAGCAGTTCCGCATGATGTCGTACCCCAACCGCTCCCACTCCATCAGCGAAGGCCTCAACACCAGCGTCCACCTCCGCCAACTGATGACCGACTTCCTCCACGAAACCCTGCCCCCAGGGCCACGGTAGGCGGGTTCGTCAAGAGCTCGGCCCCCCTTCAAAGTCCCATTCCCGCATTGGCCATGGCGGCGGTTTAAACCCATCTTTTTCGAGGAATGACCAAACGCATCTCCATTTGTCTGCCCCCGGATCTCGCTGCTTGGCTTCGAGCAACGGCCGAGAAACGTGGGCTAAGCCAAAGCGCGATTGTTCGATCTCAATTGGAAAAGGCCCGTTCGGCTTCGGAGCTAAAACCGTGGATGGCTCTCGCAGGCAAATCCGAGGGCAACCCCAGGAATCTTTCCTCCATTGAGGGTTTCAGTCCGCGTCGGCGGAAATAGGCGATCTTCCCTCCGGAGCGATGAAGTAAAAAGCCCCCGGGAGGGCTTTGATAGCCGACTCCGGGGGCTGGTTTGGGGTCCACTAGGGCCGCACTTCAGGCGCGCCAGCCGTGGTTCTCGCGGACCTGAATCATCGCCGAGAGGATGTTGTTCCAGGTCTCCTGCTTGCCCATGACATCGTTCGGGAACATGCAGCCGTCCCAGCAAATGTGCTGGAACTTCTTAGTCACCTTACTGGCGTCATCGCGCATCCAGTAGCCGGCATCGCGAGCGATGTTCAACTTGCCGTTCGGATCGGTCGCTAAGCAGTGCTTGCCCGTCTTCTCGTGATCGCCCGAACCCTTCACCGTCGCGTCATTCTGAGCCACGTGGAAGTCGATGGTCCAAGGCCGCAGCGCAGCGGTCATCTTCTTCATGGCCTTGTGGAAGGCTTCCGGCTCCCAGTGGTAGTTCTGCGGCACGATGCGGTGGGCGCTCGGAGCATTGTAGCCCAGCGTGTAGAGGAGCGTGTGGGCCATGTCGGCCTGGAAGCCCACCACCTTGGGCATCCCGGTCTCCTCCAGCGTCTGGATCATGTACTTCCAGGATTGCATACCACCCCAGCAAATTTCGCCCTCGGCGGCCAGACGCTCACCGTGGTCTTTGGCCACCTTGCCGCCCTCGCGGAAGGTCTTGGCGATGAGCTTGGTGTTGCCCTTGGGGTCTTTATTCCAGGCGGTCACCGGCGCGGCCGAATCGATACGCACCACTCCGTAGGGGCGAACGCCCAGGTCACGCAGCTTCTGACCAATGCGGCACGCCTTGCGCACCGCGGACACCCAATTAGCGCGCTGGGTGGCATCGCCCATAGCCGAGCCATCGAACCACACTGGAGCCACCACCGTGCCCACCACGAACCCGCGCGATTGGATCTTTTCGGCGAGCTTCTTGATGCCGTCGTCGGTGATGTCGATATCGACGTGCGGGTTGTATAAAAACAAATCCACGCCATCGAACTTCACGCCGTTGACCTCGGCCTTGGCCGTGTAGTCGAGCATCTTGTCCAGATCGATGGATGCCTCGGCACCCTCCCCGCCCTTACCCACCAATCCGGGCCACATCGCATTGTGGAGCTTCGGAAAATTGTTGGCAGCCGGAGCGGCCGATGCGGTCGATGCCGCGGCGGCGACCGGGGCCTTAGCGGACTTCTTGGCGGGAGATTTCTTTGCGGTGGGCTTGCTCATAGGAGATTGGAGATGTGCTGAGGATCGAACGACCTGTCGGGGATTCAAGCACGGTTTTCTGGATCGGCCTGATCTCTCATGCCAATGCCCGTGGCAATCGGCGATCGGCGACGCTTCGACGTGGCCTGGTCACCCGACCGCCGGAGTGCATCGCATCCAGCCAACAAGGCCGATCACGGGTTCGCTTTGACGGAATCGCAGGAACGCTCCACCTGAGGTCCATGAGCCAAGATTACCAGGTGCGCCAAAGCCCCGATAAGCACCAGCAAGTTGCCCATTTGCGACACCCCATGCCACATCCCGAATTGCCGCGCCAAGATCGGGCGTTCCTCGGCGGACGTTGTGGTGGCATACCGCTGCCGGTTCAGCTCCACCAATTTGGGCTGCAGCCAAAACCCGCCCGCACACACCAACGCCAAGATAGCAACCAAACCCCAACGAGAACGCCGAGCCA
>SXXZ01000403.1 GCA_005789375.1 Verrucomicrobiales bacterium
AAGTCGTCGATGGCCCGATACACATCGGCCGATTTCCTCGCGCTGGTCGAGCGTCACGGGATCGCCTGGCATGAAAAGAAGCTGGGGCAGTTGTTCTGCGATCAGAGTTCTAAGCAAATCCTGCAAATGCTGGAGCAGGAGTGCGGGGATGCCGGGGTGCGGATCACGGTGAACTGCAAGGTGGAAGGGGTCGAGCGACTCCCGGAAGGTGGCTGGCGGATTCGAACCTCGCAGGGCGAGCGCACGGCCGATTCGCTAGTGATCGCCACCGGCGGGCTTTCGTTCCCGAAGCTCGGCGCGACGCCCTGGGGATACCACATCGCCCGCCAATTCGGGGTGCCGCTAGTGGAGCCGCGTCCCGGGTTGGTGCCGCTGACACTGCCGGCCACCCGCTACTCGGCATTCACGGCATTGAGCGGCTTGTCGATCGATGTCGAAACCTGGGCCAGCGCCGACCGGCCCCGCTTCCGCGAGAATACGTTGTTCACGCACCGAGGCCTCAGCGGTCCATCGATTCTGCAAATATCGAGTGTGCTCAAGCCGCGCGAATCGTTCCGAATTAATCTCCTGCCCGGCGTCGATGCGAAGGCGTTTCTGATGTCGCACCGAACGGGCGGGAAGGAGCTAAAATGGGCGCTGCGCCAGGTGCTGCCGGAGCGCTTCGTCCAAGCTTGGCTGGGGCCGAATGCAGCTCCACGGCCGCTGGCCCAATTGCCACAACGGGAGATCGATGCGCTCGCAGCCGATCTGGCAGGTTGGGAACTCCAACCGGACGGCGACGAGGGCTATCCGAAGGCGGAAGTGACGATAGGCGGTGTGGACACATCGGCGCTGTCGTCCAAGACCATGGAGTGCCGGGACGTGAAGGGGTTGTTCTTCATCGGCGAGGTGGTGGATGTGACCGGCTGGCTAGGCGGCTACAACTTCCAGTGGGCTTGGGCCAGCGGATACGCAGCCGCTCAGGCCGTCTGAGTGCGGTGGGCCTTTTCGGCAGCTACTGCGTTGGATCGGGGAGGCGAGTACCGCAGAGTACATGCCCCCCGCTCCGCCTTGTCCCTGCCGAAAATTCCTCGCCGCAGTCAGACGGCCTGGGCCTGGAACCTCGTCTGGGAATGGGAACTTGGGTTGGGAACTGTGTTGGGTCATCGACCCCGCGTCTTTGTGCGATGGCAGCAGCGGGATCGGGCCGCAGTGAGCATTGGAACGTCGACACTCCGCCCCCCCTCGCGCGTCAGCGCGAAAGCTCCTCCTGCCCCAACGTTCCCTGCGAACGCAGGACCGATCCCGCGGAGCCCCACGAGGCACCACCCCGGGCGCCAGCTTCAGCAAGCCTCCCGCAAGCGATATGTTAGAGTGGATATTTTTGTGTAAATAGGTGGGACCGACCCCCTGCCCTTCAGGTAATTCGCTTGAGAAAGCCCGCGAACACCGGCTAATCGGGGGACGGTGCGCCGCGTCCAAACATTGCTCCTCATTCTTATGGCATGGACCACGGGCGTCCGGAACACCACCGGTGCGGCCCAGACCCCAGAACCGGCCTTCCCCCAGGTGCTCCGCTGGGCCAACGACGCCGAAGGCGGTGCCCCTTATATCTTTCACCCTCCCGACAACCCCGACCAACTCGTCGGATTCGAAGTCGAACTCGCCCAAGCACTGTGCGACCGACTGGGATGCACCTCCCAATTCGTCCAGTACAACTGGGCCAATTTAATCCCCGGCCTCCGTCAGGGGGGTAATTACGACATCGTCATCGCCGCTTTGGAGCGCACCCCAGAAAACCTCGCCCAGGTGGCGATGAGCCGGCCTTATTTCGCGTTCGGACAACAACTCGTCGCTCGCACACACGACACAACTATCCAAAGCCTCGGCGATCTGGCCGGACGTCGCATCGGCGTGTTGGCTTCGACCTTGTCCCACCGCTTGGTCACCCAGCAAGGCGGCTTGGAAGTGCGCGTGTACGACGAAAATGTGAACTACTTCCGGGACTTGGAACTGGGCCGGCTCGATGCCGTTCTCACCGATTCTCCCATCGCCACGGTCCAACTGCGCACTAGGCCGAACCTCCGAGCGGCCGGTCCCCCCTTCGCTCCCGCCTACTACGCGATCGCTGTACCGACCAGTTCCCCAGAGCTGCTGACTCGCATCAATGGAACCCTCGAATCCCTCATCCAAGATGGCACCCTCGAACGCATCTACCGCCGCTACGAGTTGTGGGGCCCACAGCAAGCAACCTTGGCCACCTGGAACGCAGCAGCGGTTTCGACAACAACCTCCGGGGCAAGCACCGCTGCAACAAGACCCAGCCCCAAACCAACCCTTCGGTATTTCAGCATCCTGATGGAGGCTGCGGTGACCACCGTGTGGGTGAGCCTAGCGTCCATGGCTCTGGCCATGACTTGGGGACTCGGATTGGCCCTGGCTCGTCGCTACGGATCGCGACCCGTGCGCTGGATGGCCATCAGTTACATCGAGGTGTTCCGCGGCACGCCCCTGCTGTTGCAGTTGTACTTCATCTATTTCGGGTTGGCCCAGCAATGGGGTTGGAAACTCTCAGCCGGAGCCGCAGCCGTACTAACACTCGGGCTCAACTACGCCGCCAACGAAGCCGAGAACTTCCGGGCCGGACTCGAAGCCGTTCCCCGCGGCCAGACCGAGGCGGCACTGGCCCTAGGCATGTCACCTGCCATGACACTGCGACGAATCCTCCTGCCCCAGGCCCTGCGAATCAGCCTCCCCGGCATCACCAACGACCTCATCGCCCTGTTCAAAGATTCCTCCATTGTTTCGGTGATCGGCCTCGTCGAACTCACTAAAGAATTTCTCATCCGCTCGCTGGATGCGGGCGACTATATCGGCTTAGGAATCCTCACCGCGGCCATCTATCTGGCCATGGCCCATGCGGCTTCGCTGGGAGCCCGGGCTCTCGAACGGAGATTGCGGACATGATCGAGATCGTAGGACTACGAAAGCGTTTCGGCACAGTGACGGTGCTCGATGGCATCGATCATCATCAGAGCGCCGGGGAAGTGGTGGCCCTGATCGGACCCAGCGGTTGCGGCAAGAGCACCCTGCTCCGCTGTCTCAATTGGCTAGAAACACCCGATGAGGGATCACTGCGCCTAGGGGATATTCGCATCGAGGCGGGCACTCCTGAGGCGGCCGAACGGCGGCTGCGTCAGCGATGGCGGAGACGGACAGGGATGATCTTCCAGCAGTTCCATTTGTTCCCCCACCGAACGGCCCTCGAGAACGTGATGGAAGCCCCGATCCACGTGGACCGCCTGCCGCGTTCCGAAGCCCACGCGCTGGCGATGGGTCTGCTTTCGAAGGTAGGCCTGGCCGATCGAGCTCACCACTTGCCCGCGCAACTCTCCGGCGGCCAACAGCAACGCGTGGCCAATGCCCGCGCGTTAGCCATGAAGCCTGAGATTCTCTTGTGCGACGAGCCTACCAGCGCCCTAGATCCAGAGCTGCGGGGCGAGGTTTTGGCAGTGCTGCAAACCCTGGCGGCCGAGGGTAGGACCCTGCTGCTCGTCACCCACGAACTGGCCTTTGCTCGGGACATCGCCGACCGGGTTGTCTTCGTCGAGGGCGGCCGCGTGGTGGAATCAGGGCCGACCCGAGCGGTGCTGGATCAACCCCAGCATCCGCGCCTTCAGGAGTTCCTCGGGAAACATCGGGCGAGGCCCCTGTAAAATCCCTGCGGCCGGGCGCGCTTCATCGAGTCAGACCATCGAGGGCAGCACCCCGTTCCCGTCAACTCCGCTAGACCTTCGGGGCCGAAATGAGCGCGAGGCGACCGTCTTGGCAACCGGCGACCACTTGGGTGTCTCCAGGCAACCATCCCAGGGCCGTCACAGCACCGGCCAAGGCGGTGGCCCGCAGCGGTTGGGAAGATTTGCCCGCATTCCAAAACAACACCCGCCCCGCCTGGCATCCGCTGGCCAACAAATGCCCCGTCTTTTGGTAGGCGAGGCTGGAAGCCCGGGCCGGATGCCCTTCTAAAATCCGAGGTGTGGAACCGGCCGGCCCCTTGCCGCTGCAATCCCACACCATGAGTTCCTGACCACCGTCGGTGGCGAGGTAGCGACCCGAATGATGCCAGGCAAGGCTTCGCACCTTGGCGTCGTAACCCGACATGGCTAGTTCTTCCCCTTCACGGAACGGCAGCGGCCAAATCTGTACGCTGTTCTCTTGAGTGCCGGCCACCACCCAGCGTCCGTCCGGCGAAATCGCCAGCGAGACCAGACTCGTTTTCCAGGGCAACTCCGCCGTCACGCGGCCGGTTTCCGAATCATACACGCTCACTCCGCCATAGCAGGCGACGCCCAACGATCGACCGTCAGCCGACCAAGCCAATGCGGCCACCGTACTGCGATGACCGCCAAGGGTGTGGGCCCAACCGGTCCCAGCAGCTCCACCGGCCCCACTGCTCCCACTGGCCCGCCCGATGCACACCGTCTTGCCGGAAGCCGCAGCCAATCGATCTCCTGAGGGAGAACCCGCAAGCTGCTCAACCCAGGCCGAGGGCATAGGCAAAGACTCGACTTGAGTTCCAGCCACCGGATCCCAGAACCGGACTTGTCCATCCTGACCCGCGGTTGCGAAGCAGGAGGTCGTCGGGTTCCAGACGAGGCGAAACCCTCCGCCCTCATGGGCCTGGAAGGCGTGAATCCGGCGTCCCGATGAGGCCTCAACCACCCAGGCCGAACCCTCGGTTCCCAAAGCCGCGATAAGACTCCCATCCGGCGAGCCTCCTAGGGCAGCGATGGGTTCAGAAAGGTCGAGAACCCACTCAGCGGGTCGAAGCGGAGCATTCATCACAGATCAAAGACAGCGGCGACAATCCATCCACTCAAGCCAGGCAGCGCCGGAACCCCGCGTTCAACGCCTCGCGGTCCAAGTTGCGTCCGATAAAGACCAACTGACTCTTGCGCTGCTGTTCATCCTTCCAGGGGCGATCGGGCTTGCCCTCGAAGAGCATGTGAACACCTTGGAACACGAAGCGATTGGCCTGTCCCTTGATATTGAGGATGCCCTTCATACGGAAAATATCCTGACCCTTGGTTTGAAGGAGCTCGCTCAACCAGGCATTGAGCTTTTTGGCGTCGAGTTCACGGCGCTCTTCGATGCCCACGCTGGAGACGGTCTCGTCGTGGGTGTGAGTGTGACCATGGCCGCCGTGCTCGTGAACATGAGTAGGCTCAACAGTCTGACCCTCCCGCTCCACGCGCCCTTTAAACTCCTCCAACCCATGTTGAGTAAAGAGGGCGTAATTGCCGTGGGTCGGAATGCGCAACGTCGCCGTGATACCGTCCTCACCCAGGATCAATTTATAGAGGGTCTTGCCCGGCTTAATCACTCCACCCATGCGAACCGCCGTTCCGATGCCACTAAAGACTCCTTCGGCAATTTCTTCGGCCTGGTGCAACGCATCGTGCAACCCACCCCCGCACTCCTCGCCGTGATCGTGACCGTGACCGTGATCATGACCGTGGTCGTGGTCGTCCCTCGCGTGCTCGTGGCCGTGATCATGGTCGGCATGAGAATGACCATGCTCGTGATCGGCGTGGGAATGACCGTGATCCTGGTCGTGCTCATGGCTATGGGTATCCAATTGGAGCAACACGGCGCCCATCACGGCATCCGGACCAGCATCGAGCCGCAGAGAGTAATCGCCCGCATCGAGATGGAGGGTACCGCTCCATTCGAAGGGCAGTGCCTTCTCCAGAAAATCACCATCCAAGGTGAGCTTGTGGCTCAGATCGAAAGCATGCAGGTGGATCACCTGATCGACCGACAAATTGGATTGCTCGGCATGCAGGAGCTTGGCGACCGGATTGATAGCTCGAACCTGGCGTTCCAGATGAGCCAACTCGTCGGCCGTCACCAAGTCGGTCTTGTTGAGGATGATGCGGTCGGCG
>SXXZ01000404.1 GCA_005789375.1 Verrucomicrobiales bacterium
CGGCGAGGTGGTTTTCCAGCAGGCCAAGTCGCGGCCCATTCAGTTCTTTGCCGATGGTGAACCGGCCCCATCACAAAGGGTCTGGGATTCGCCGTGGGGCAAACTCGGCATCGCCATTTGCTACGACGCCAGCTACCGGCAAGTGATGGATGGTCTCATCCGACAGGGTGCCGTCGCCCTCCTGATCCCCACCATGGATGTCGAGCAGTGGGGCGCCTACGAACACCAACTCAATGCCCGCATGGCGGTGATACGGGCCGCTGAATACCGCGTGCCGATCTTCCGCGTGGCCAGCTCTGGAGTTTCCCAAATTATCGATCGGGAGGGCCACGAAACCGACACCGCTCCGTTTCCGGGCCCCGAAGCAACCTTGGCGGGCACTCTCCGCTTCACCGCATCGGGTGGTTCCATTCCGCCCGACGCCGGGTTGGCTCCCGCCTGCACTGCCGCAACGGCGGCCGTCATTCTCTGGCTCACCCTCGTTTCTTGGCGAAGGCCGCAAGTTCCGGGAACTATCCATTAATCGGGCTCTGCTGAAGATTCGCGCTCCTTGTTCTCCCTGAAATTCACAGCCATCAGCAGAGGATCGGAACCAGGGATAAGGGCGATCCCTCCCCGCGTATCGCACGCAGCGTACCAGGCCGTTTTTAGACCAAACACTGCCACCCAACCCCAGTCAAAAACCCAGCGCTGAGGGCGGGTTGAGCTCCATTAAGAACCGAGCCTTTTCGCTGGGGACAGGCTTTTGCGGGATGCGGGGTGTCGACGGTAAATCCCCAACAAGCGGGCGAGGGGCGGAGTCTTTGCGGTCTTGGTTGGATTTCAGGATGTGGAAGGCCCAGTGTCCCGATTGAAACTTCCCCATTCCCCTCTGCACCATGTCCTTCCTGTCTTTGCCAATCGGGCTTTTCCGGAGCTGCCTGCTGACCCTTTCGGTTGGATTGCATTTACACGCCGCCGACTGGCCTTGTTTCCGTGGACCTGGTGGTCTCGGGATTGCCTCTGCTGAGGCCCGTCCGCCCATCCAGTTCTCACCCACCTCTCAGGTCGCTTGGCGGATCGACTGTCCTGCGGGCAATTCATCCCCCATCGTCATCGGAAAATCCGTCTTCCTGACCGCTGCGAGCGATCGTCGCCTCTCACTCCTTTGTCTGGACTTGGCGACCGGTCAAACCCGCTGGCAACGGGACATGGACGTCCCACGCACCGAAGAGGTCCACCGCACCGTGGGCAGCCCCGCCTCGGCCACTCCGGTCTCCGACGGACACCGCGTGTTCGTCCACTTTGGATCCATGGGCATGGTGGCTTTCACCCTCGATGGACGCGAATTATGGCGTCATCCACTGCCCATTACTGAAACGGAGTACGGAGCCAGTTCATCCCCTGTTCTCGCCGGCGGATTGCTCATCCAACTCATCGACCAAGACAGTCACTCGTACTTGATCGCCCTGAAGACGGAAGACGGCTCTCTGGCGTGGCGCTTGGAACGACCGGATATGCGACGAGGCTTCGGCACTCCGGTGCTGTGGCCCCATCACGGACGTAAGGATTTGGTGGTCCCGGGAACCATTTTTCTGACAGGACTCGACCCCGCCACCGGTGCAGAGCGCTGGCGCATTCCCGGGCTTGCTCGCATCACCTGCACTTCACCCGTTTTCGAAGGCGACCGACTGGTTGTTGCCAGTTGGACCACCGGGGGAGATCGAGGCGCCGACCGCATCGAACTCCCTGCGTTTGATGACGTGCTCAAGACCGCCGACCGAGACGCGGACGGACGGTTGTCGCTGGCCGAGTTGCCGGCCGGTGCGGCTCAGGAGCGCCGAAAACATCTCGACGGCAATCGCGACGGGTTCGTAGACCGAAGCGAGTGGGAATCGATGGCGGCCATTTTCGCCCGGGTCGAGAATCAGGCTTTTGCTGTCGAACCCGACACCGACGGAACCCTCCGAGAGACCGGTGTCCGCTGGCGTTTCAAGCGTGGCCTGCCCTATGTCGCATCCCCGCTCATCCATGAGCAGCGGGTCCACCTCCTCAAAAACGGTGGCTTTGTCACCTGCCTCGATGCCCGCACCGGACTCCCCCATTTCCAGGAAGAACGGCTCGGGGGCGGCGGCGACTACTACGCCAGTCCCGTCTTGGCTGGAGGGCATCTTTATTTCGCCTCCCAGCGCGGCGTCATCACAGTCCTCCGTGATAGCGCCGAGTTCCAAGTTGTCGCCTCCAACGACCTGGGTGAGTTCATCCACGCCTCACCAGTCCCCGTCGGCAACCAGTTGCTCGTGCGAACTGCGTCCCATTTTTACGCATTCCGTTGAACGCGGGACGTCGGTAATCAGCACCTCCCCAAACTCGCTCAACCGGGTCGCCAGGATTGTGTGTTTGAGCGTTCCATCACGGCGACCGTTCGGAACCAACGCGATACGGTGATCCTGAAATCGAAATAAGGCTCGTGACTCCGGCCTGACCTCACCTCACCTCTCGCCTCGATGGAAAACCTCAGGCAACCTCCCTTCCATGATCTCCCGTTCTTGGTTAGGCCGCTGGCTGGTCTTCTGTGTCCCTGCGCTGATTTCTGCCGCTGTGTGGACTCAGGCCGAAGAATACCCGCTGGGGCCAGACTCGCAGTTCAACCCCTCGGTGCCCCACGGCACGGTGACCAAACACACCTTCACAGCAACGTCCACCAGCCTCTTCCCGGGCACGCATCGGGACTACTGGGTTTATGTGCCCCGGCAGTATTCGCCTACGAAACCGCCCTGCTTGATGGTCTTCCAGGACGGCGGTGGCTACGTGTCCACCAATGGCTCCTTTCGAGCCCCTATCGTCTTCGACAACCTCATTGCCCGCGGCGAGATGCCCGTGACCGTCGGAGTATTTATTAACCCCGGAGTCTTGCCCTCCGCACAGGGAACCAACGCCCTGCCCCGCTACAATCGCAGCTACGAATACGACGGCCTCGGTGATCGCTACGCGCGCTTCCTTGCAGAGGAATTCCTGCCAGAAGTCCGCAAGTCGATCCACTTCACCGACGACCCCAATGGCCGTGCCATTGCCGGCGCCTCCAGTGGAGCCATTGCCGCGTTCACCGCCGCTTGGGAACGCCCCGACCTGTTCCGGCGGGTCTTCAGTACCATCGGCACCTACGTCGGACTGCGAGGCGGCAATGCCTACCCCATCCTCATCCGTAAAACTGAGCCCAAGCCTCTGCGCGTCTTCCTGCAAGACGGCTCTAATGATCAGAATATTTATGGTGGCAACTGGTGGATCGCCAACCTCGACATGCACAGCGCGCTCGAGTTCTCCGGCTACGAACTTGAGAAGGCCTGGGGCACCGGAGGCCACGACAGCAAACAGGCCGGAAGCGTCTTCCCGGACGCACTTCGCTGGCTGTGGAAGGATTATCCCGCGCCGGTGAACGCCGGCCGGACCTCGAGACAGCCGCTGACCCGGGAAGTCCTGAGCGCAGGCGAAGCGTGGTCTCCGGTCGCTACCGGTCTCATCCGTCAACTCTGGGCCGACGAGAACGGGGTCGTCATCGCTGAAACATCACAAGGACTCCAGCGACTGGAAGACTCCCACGGCGTTGTCTTGAGTGGAGCCGAAACGCGGAGGCTGAAGCCCCGGTTCTCGACCCCCACCGCCGCCTCCATGACTCGACAGGACGGACACGCCTACCGCCTCGACTCCGCAAAGCGCAAAGTGTCTCACCAACCTCCCTCCGGTCGCCTTCAACACCACACCCTCACCGGGCTCGAGATGCCGACGGCCCTCTGCCTGTCCCCTGACCAAACCCTGCTCTACGTCGCCGACCGCCGCCGTCAACTCATCACGAGTTTCCAGGTAGGCCGCGATGGAATTCCCAGCCTTGAGCAACCCTATTTTCACCTCCACCTGCCCGACGACGCCGATGGCGCTGGCGTGGGTGGCCTGTGCGTCGACACCGCGGGCCGCCTCTACGCAGCTACCCCGATGGGAATCCAAGTCTTCGACCAAGCCGGACGGGTCAATGGAATCATCGCTCCTCCCCAGCGGATTTCGAAGATTGAAGGTCTGACCTTTGGTGGACCTACCCGCAACCAGTTGTACTTGTTGGCCGACGGGCGCGTTTGGCGACGGACGGTGCAGACCCGCGGAGTGTTCCCTGCTGCAGCGCCCATTTTGCCGCCCTCGCCGCGTCTCTAACCCGATCCACGAAGCACTCACTCCCACGCTCGCCCTGCCACAGAACCGCCCGGCCCGTCGTCTGGAAAGCCTCTCCATGAGGTACTCGCATTGGTTTTACGACACCCACAAACGCCCGGTGAGGGCACCGGGCCTACAGCGCCCGTTAGAAACGGTTTAGACTGGCACCTTTTGTGTAAATAGGTGGGACCGACCCCCTGGTAAAGTGTTTAGCGTTGCGGTGACCGCACGAAAAGCTTCGCGGTGAGCGGACCGAGTCTGCTAGACTCTGTCCCTGCGAATGAGTACGAAACTGTTTTCTGAACTCGGTCTGTCTGAAGAGATTCTCAAGGCCGTCCAACGGCTGGGATTCGAACAGGCATCCCCCATCCAGGCCGAGGCCATCCCGGTGCTGATGACGGGCAAGGACATCGTCGGGCAATCCCAGACGGGTTCAGGGAAGACCGCGGCCTTTGCCATCCCAGCCATCGAACGGATGGACCCGAAGGCGACCGGTCCTCAGGTGCTAATCCTCTGCCCCACCCGCGAATTGGCCATCCAGGTCAGCGAAGAGGTGCACAAATTGGCGTTCTTCAAGCGGGGCGTGAAACCCCTGCCCATCTACGGCGGCCA
>SXXZ01000059.1 GCA_005789375.1 Verrucomicrobiales bacterium
GCTCCGGATCGCCTCCCACCAGAAACGGCGCTCAGGGCTTCCGACCTTGCTCATCATTGGTGGGGTACTGGTGGTCACCGGTGTGATTGCCTGGTGGGCTGTCCCGCGGGCCAGTGACGACGTGCGCGCCGGCATGAAGTCCGGTTCGAAGGCCACTCGCACGGAAGCCGGAACTCCGCTGGAGAAGTCGGGTGCCGACCGTTTGGCGACGGGACCGAACAGTTCGACGGGGCAGGGCGCCCGCGTGGAGCGCTCGGCGGGTTCTGTCGCGGGTTCTGTCGCGGGTTCGGTGCTGACGGTCTCGGGCTACATCATCGCCCGCGAGCGCATTGAGATCAGCCCGCGCTTCATGGGGGTTGTGCAATGGATTGGGGTCAAGAAGGGCGATGCGGTCACCAATGGGCAGGTGGTGGTTCGCTTGGATGATTCTGAATACCGTGCCCGGCTGGCGGAGAACGACGGGGCGCTGGCAGTGGTGGATGTGGCCTTGGAGCGGTCGAACGTGGACCTCCGGCGCGCTGAGCCGCTGGTCTCGCAGCGTATTGAAACCCAGAAAGCCCTCGACGACGCCCGCTTGGCGGTGCGCAGCGCCGAAGCCCAGCGGACCCAAGTATTGGGTGCCCGCAAGAGCATCGAGACCTTGCTCGAGTGGTGCATCATCCGCTCGCCGGTGACCGGCGTCGTATTAGAGAAGCTCGTCGACCCCGGTGAACTGGTCACGCCGCAGACCTTTGGAGGCACCCGCGGACCTAGTTCTTCGCTGGTGGCCGTGGCCAACCTCCAAGACCTCCAAATCGAGGTGGATATCGACGAATCCAAGCTGGCCCGCGTCTCGCTGGGCCAACGCTGCGTCATCTCGCCGGTCTCCTATCCTGACAAGCGTTACCAGGGGCAGGTCGCCGAGATTGCGCCCGAGGCCAACCGCGCCAAGGGCACCGTGCAAGTGAAGGTGCAAATCCTGGAGCCCGACCGCTTCCTCACCCCCGAACTCAGCGCCACCGTCGATTTCCTGGACGCCGCGAAGTGACGGGGGCGAACAGAAGCACTAAAGCCCAGCGGCTTAGTTGGGTTCGACGAGTCCTGAGGTTCGTTGGTTGGCACAAAAAACGGGCACTCAGGCAAGGGATGAGCTATCGCTGTTTCCTCACCCGCCACTCAACGCCATGCCGATCATCCCAGTTATGGAACGAGTCCTAGCGGCCTGGGCCCTTTTTTGGGCGGGGTCCGAGTCGGTCACCGGGCTGGATGCCGGGCAACAACCGGCCATCAGCCGTGCGAATGTGGCTTACGGAAAGCACTCCCGGCAGGTGCTCGATTTTTGGCAGGCTAAGGGCGATAGGCCCCGACCCGTGTTAGTTTACATCCACGGAGGCGGCTGGTTGACGGGCGACAAGAGTCAGAAGATGCCTGAGTTCGAGCCTTTTTTGAAACGGGGTATTTCGTGTGTGGCGATGAACTACCGACTGGTGCCGCAGGACCCGCTGCCGGCGCCCGTTCACGATGCGGCGCGGGCGATTCAGTTTATTCGATCTAAGGCCATCGAATGGAAGCTAGATCCTCGTCGCATCGCCTTAACCGGACCGAGTGCGGGTGCCTGCACTGCGATGTGGATCTTGTTGCATGATGACCTCGCCGATCCCAAGGCGGCGGATCTGGTGCAGCGTCAATCCTCCCGTGTTTGTGCTGCTGCGGTGACGGTGGGTCAGACCTCCATTGATCCCCAAGTGATTGAAGGTTGGTTAGGGCCCATGGTGTTGCAGCATCCCATGATCTACCTCGCGGTCGGGGAGAGCACCCTTGCTGCGGCGCTGCAAAATGACGCCAAGCACCGCAAAACCTACGAGGAGTTTTCGCCGATAAATCACGTCGACGCCCAAGATCCCCCGTTGTTTATGACCTGCAGCGCAGAGATGGATTTCCCTGCGCGAGATGCTGGGCACGGCATTCATCACCCAATTTTCGGGGTTAAGCTGAAGAAGAAATCAGACCAGGTGGGACACGAGTGCCATCTGGTGATACCGGGTTATTCAAAGTCTGAGCAGTATGCCGACAGCCAGGCGTTTCTGTTGGCAAAGTTGTTAGAAAAATAGCGGGCATCGGGGAATGAGGGGCAGGCCACGATTTCTGACAGTTTGGCAACCCAGCAAGTTGGCAATGGCAGTCAGTCTCCAGAGAAGCATCCGTCTCTCACCGGAGTGAGCGCTGGAACGTGAACATCCTGATTCCGGTTGGCGCGGAGTGCCAAAAACAGCCGCCCAGCCACGTTCCCTAAGAACGCAGGCCTGACCCGCGGAGCATCACCGAGGATGCATTTGAGGTGAACAGGCCGCGGAAACAAGACTCCTGAGGCCGCAGGTTTGCTCTGTGCTACCTTCCGAGGTTCTCGACTTCCCCCGGGGTGGCCGTAAGACTCTTGTGCAGAACCTGTATGTCGGAATCTGAACCCACGACGCCTCCCGCCCCGGCAGACTTCATCCGCGATATCGTCGCGGAAGATCTCCAGTCCGGGAAGCACTCGCTCAGCGTCACCCGCTTTCCGCCGGAGCCCAATGGCTACCTGCAC
>SXXZ01000060.1 GCA_005789375.1 Verrucomicrobiales bacterium
GACGCCGTCGATCAGGCCCAGGCCTTCCGAACGACCTGGACTGAGGAAGTCGTTCGATACGTCATCCATGGCATCCTGCACCTGCGCGGATACGATGACTTGGAGCCGGCGCTGCGGCGCTCCATGAAGCGGGAGGAAAACCGATGGGTTCGCTGGGTGGGCTGCCGTCACCACGAGTTAGAGATGCCACTGGCCAGCCCGCTTCGATTGTCCTCCCGACGTCGGGCAACGACCGCCCCATGACCGCCCAACGATCCGAAGGCATTGTTATCCGCCTGCGTCCCCTCGGCGACACCAGCCTGATCGTCCATTGGCTTACTCCCGAACACGGTCGTCTGGCCACCGTGGCCAAGGGAGCCCGCGGGCCGAAGTCGGTCTTTCGCGGTAAGCTCGACTGGTGCTTCGAGACCGAGTTCTCGTTTCGCCGCAACCCCAAGGGCGATCTCCATTCCTTGAGTGAAGTCGTTGTCCGAAACACCCATGGCTCCCTGAGACGGGAGCTCGTCTCCCTAGAGTTGATCGCCCATGCGGTGGCCACGCTGGAGCAGGTCACAGAAACAGAAACACCCCAACCCGAGGCGCACCGACTCTTCCTCGAGTTTCTGGCATTCTTAGAGATCCAGGGCCCGATGGCTCGGGCGCAGTTCGCGTGGGATTTGCGCTTTTTGGCCATCCAAGGTCTTCAACCCGATCCCGAAGGGTTGTCCCCCGAAGTCCGTGCCCTGATGGAGACGTTGTTGGAGGCGCACTGGAGCGAACTGGCGGCCCTCGAAGTCCCTCAGGAGACCGTCCGGAGTCTCCGTCAGTTCCTGCACGGATTTTGGATCTATCAGTTCGGCCGCTCGCCGGGCAATCGCAATGTGCGCCGCTAATCGGCGCCCTCGCTGCCGACGGGTGACCGCAGACGGGCGGGCTTTGAGCGGGTACCGGACTTCAAAAAGAAAACCCGGAGGGCGGTGGAACGACCTCCGGGCCAGAATCTTCAGAAGCACCGGTTCAAGCCTGTTTGCCGGAACCGTTCGGGGATGGGGGTGGGACGGGTGCCGGAACCATGATGGCCCCGGCGGCGGGGAGTGATCCGAGTCCTGCTTGCGCGGGTTTTGGGATACTTGTTTCCACGTCTTCAACTAAGCTTAAGCCTTGCCAACGTGGTTTAGTGATTGCCGCCTCTCACCAAAACGCCCAAGGACTGACTAATTATTGTCGGAATGTCCCTTTTTGACCAAATTCCCGTGGACCCTATCGAGCCAAAGCCCTGCCTCGGACCTGTCCCTGAGGTGTTTCTAGCGGTGGATTGTTTCTGCAAAGGCTGTGCTGCCCTTGAGACGACACGCCCGGGTGCTTGTTGCCGGAGCAATTGGTTCGCATAGTTGCCAACGCGATGCCCGCCGACTTCGCCCACCTGCACCTTCACACCGAGTTCTCCCTGCTCGACGCTGCCTGCCGCCTCGACCGGTTGATGGCCCGGGCGAAGGAGTTAGACTTCCCCGCTGTCGCCATGACCGATCATGGCAACATGTTCGGGGCGATCGAGTTCTACTCAGCCGCCAAGAAAGCCGGCATCAAACCCATCCTCGGTTGCGAGGTGTATATCGCTCCCGGATCGCGCCTGGAAAAGAAACAAGGCTCTGGGGGAATGCGCGATGTCTATCACCACCTGGTGCTGCTGGCCCGCGACGAGATCGGTTACAAGAACTTGATCAAGCTGGTCACCTCCGCCCATCTGGAGGGTTATTATTACAAGCCTCGCATCGACAAGGAGATTCTAGCCGCGCACGGACAAGGCCTGATCGGCTTGAGCGGTTGTCTAGCCAGTGAGATTCCAGAGGCCATCCTCAAGGACGATCTCAAGCGCGCCCGGAACACGATTGATTTCTTCAAGCAGACCTTCGGGCCTGGAAACTTCTACCTCGAACTCCAGAATCACGGCATTCCGGAACAGGCCAAGGTCAACCGACAGCTCATTCCCTGGGCCAAAGAGTTCGGACTCAAGTGCGTCGCGACCAACGACGTCCACTATGTTCAGAAAGACCACTCGCGGGCGCACGACTGCCTGATTTGCATCGGCACCCAGTCGCAGCTGAGCGACGCCAAGCGGATGCGCTACCAGCAGGAACAATTCTTCCTGCGGTCGGCTCAGGAGATGAAGCATCTCTTTGCCGAGGTGCCCGAAGCGGTCCTCAACACGGTCGAGGTGGCCGAGAAATGCAATTTGGAGATCCGCTACGGCAAGGGCGCGGAGCATTACCCGGTATTCCAGCCACCCGAGACGTGGACCCGTGAGGGATACTTGCGCAAGCTGCTCTGCGACGGACTGCGCCTCCGGTATTCCATTCAGGCCCATGTCGACGGCTCGAGCATTGTGGTCGAGGCCGTGACCCACCCGGAGCGGTTGGTGTTCCTCTTTCCCCCGCCGCCCACCCCGGAGGTCGATGCCGTCGTCAGCCCGAACAGTCCGACCCCAGAGGTTCCATCAGTTTCACCGGCGCCACCGGATCCGGTCTTAGTCGAAGCGGCTGTGCGCAAAATTCTCGATCGCCTGGAGCTGGAAATCGGGGTCATCGAGAAGACCGGCTATGTTTCGTATTTCCTGATCGTCGGTGACTTTGTTCGTTGGGGCCGCGACCACGGTATCGCCTGCGTGGCACGCGGATCGGCCGCCGGCTCCATGGTCACCTACTTGTTGGAGATCGCGAACGTCGACCCGCTGCGCTATGGGCTGCTCTTCGAGCGATTCCTCAATCCAGAACGTGTCAGCCCGCCCGACATCGACATCGACTTCGCCGATGACCGCCGCGCTGAGGTAATCCGCTACGTCCGGGACAAGTACGGCCGGGATGCCGTCGCTCAAATTATCACCTTCGGCACCATGGGCGCGAAGTCGGTCATTCGCGATGTGGGTCGCATCATGGGATTGGCGGTCGGTGACGCCGACCGGCTGGCCAAGATGATCACCGACGTGAAGTGGGGCCTGAAGGACGCGCTCCAGAAGAACGCCGAGTTCAAGCAGGCCTATGACGAAGAGGAGGTGACCCGCGAACTCATCGACACGGCTCTCCTCCTGGAGGACCAGACTCGCAGCGTTGGCGTTCATGCCGCCGGCGTGGTCATCGGGGCCCAGCCGCTAGTGAACCTCTTGCCGCTCAAGCAGGACGACGAGGGCGATATCGTCACCCAGTATGCCATGGGGCCGGTCGGCGACCTGGGACTTCTCAAGATGGACTTTTTGGGTCTCAAGACCCTGACGGTCATCCGCAACACCGCGGAGATGGTGGGGAAATCCACCGGTGTCCAACTCGATCTCGACAACCTGCCGCTCGACGACGCCAAGACCTACGACCTGCTCAACAACGCCCAGACCCTGGGGGTGTTCCAGTTGGAGTCCGGGGGCATGCGCGACTTGTGCAAGAAGTTCAAAATTGCCTCGATCGAGCACATCACCGCA
>SXXZ01000009.1 GCA_005789375.1 Verrucomicrobiales bacterium
ACGGGTCTGGAGGTCGCCAGCTCCCGACCGCTGTTCGAGCCGTCCGGTGGCATCGGATCGCCTCCAGGAAATCACCTGACCATCGTAGATCCACTGCAAATCGCTCCGGGGCGTGAGCCCCACCTTGGCATTGACCCCTCCAGCCACTAGTTCTCGGCCCGAGCGGTCGCCGTCGGCGGAGACCGTTCCGAAGGTCGCCTTGGCCACCTCGAACTCGAACTGAACATGCCCGGCGTCCACCGAGTACGGGCTCTCGGTTTGGTCGGGCCGATCGGTACTGAGGGGGCGCATTGCTTCGCGAGGTACCGGGTCGAGCAGCCAAGACCGATCCGCCCTGGGCGTGCCCGAGGTCCCCGCTTCGCCCGGAAAGGCGACAGCCAGCACCAAGCCCAAGGCCGTCCCTCGGGGTATCCTTCGCACCCATCCACGAGGTTCAGGCATCGTGGTCGCTAGCTTTGTTGTTTGGGTGAGCGTCACTGAGTCGGTTTCTGACGGCCCGATCTGTATATGGCAACTACATTGTTTTAGGTATAAAACAAAAACCCACCTTGAATGGGCGGCGTGGTAGGTTCTGGCAAATAACGTGGTGATCGAAGTTGTGGTAGGTCGATCACCGGGACTGCATGCCTCCGGCGATTGGGAGTCCGGCGGTGGTCATTCCGCAGGGAATGCCTGGAAACACAATCAACGACCCTTCGGCCATCGACGGTGGAAAGCCAAAGCGCTGACGCCAACTCCGGTGAGCGCCAGGGCCCAGGTCGAGGGCTCGGGCACCACTTGGAAACGGTAGGTGGCCGGATCGCTGGAGCGCAGGCCGTCGATGAGGTGGTTGCCGGAGGCCTCGAGGGTCACCCGATAGTCGCCGGGGGCCGAGAAGCCGACGTTGAAGTGACCGTGGCTGCCGGGGACCAACAGGAGTCGGTCATCGGCACTGATGCCATTGACCGACGACATCTTGAGCTCGGGAGCCCCGAACCCGCTGACGCCCCAGACCGAGAAGGTTCCGGGACCGCTGATGGCTTTGAGGCTCAGGGTGATATTCCCCGACCAGTCGGCGGCGGTGAGTTCTTCGGTGCCGAACCCGAGGAAGGGCAATTGTTCCTTCTCGGCGGTGGGAAGGATCCAAACCGGCGTTCCGGCCGCCCCTAGGAAACTGACATAGGCACCGCCGGGAGACACCCCCGCCGAGGCCGGTCCGACGGCGAACACCGCCTCGCCCGGCGCGAACTCCTGATCCAGAGGTTCTTCCTGGTGCACATGCAGGTCGAAGGCCTTGTCTTCATAGCCGATACCGATATCGACATGGCCTGAGGAGATGAAGGTCTGAGATTGAGCGGGCAGAATCAGGGTAAATCCGGCGGTAATCCAATGGAGTTTCATGACTATTGGTGAGTTGAGTGATCTATTGCAAATAGTTTGCAATAGAAAGAGCCATTGTCAATCCGGAACCATTTCAGAGCTTGGATCTCTATCGAGTGAAGGGTTCGAGGAGGCCTCGATCGGGGAGGGACCGGCTGCTGGTACGAGGAAAGAGTTGCGACCACTTCGGGCCATGACCGGGATCGCTGATCCGGGATCAATCTCGACCCGGGCGTCGCTGGAAATGGCGGCCCCATTCCCGATCATCCCGATAATCCCGAGCACACCGAGATCTCCTGCACTGTTACAGGTTCACTTGGTGACAGGTTCATGGTCTGTGATTAGCTCGCGGCCCGGGAGCCTGAAGTCGGTGAGTCGACGGGGCGATTGGGTGGCTGATCCGCGACAGGCTCTGGGGATCGGTGATGCCGCGCCCGGAACCGAGGCCGGGACGGGCCGATCCGGACCATGGGATTATCGATCCGGGGTTGGTGTCCTGCGGGGCAGCCACCGCGGGTGATCTAGGCCGCCGGGTCCGATGCCACCGTGGATCTTCCGGGAATCCCGGCTATGCCGGTCGGTCACCCGAAGGTGGGGCACTCCGCCCGTTTCAGCGCGGCAGAAGGCGACCGGGCCGCCCCCGGGAAACTCCGTCGCTCTGAAATCCCACACGCCGTCCGTGCATGGAGTCACCCAGCCGACGGAACCCGTTTTCGGATCGATCCGAGCGATGGCGGTGCCGCCGCGGGCCTGGTCGGGTTTGAACTCGCGGTTGAAATGATCGGTGTCGGGCCGCTGCGCTTGATATTCCCACGGCACTCTCGAGCCCGGGATGCGCAAGGGAGCGAGGATGTGGCCATCGTGCGTCCAAACCGGAACATTGGAGCCACCGCCGCGATGGTTTGCCGAGCCGTAGGTGGCCCCGAACCACATCGCCTGACCCTCGGTGAGTATTCGGAATCCGGTCCCATCGGGGCGACAAACACAGACATCGGACCAGTCATGTCCCGGATCTACGGGGGCGTGGCAGTCTTGAAAGGCCAACCACTGACCATCGGGAGACCAGCTGGGCCCGAAATACAAATGACCGGGCTGGGCGGCGGCCTTCACCCGGTCGCCTCCGCGGGTGTCGCAAGTCCAGAGTTGGTAGCCCTCCCGGCTGGCGAGGTGGAAGGCCACACGCTGTCCGTCCGGGCTGAGGCTGTAGCCGTAGGGCAGTCCTTCGTCCGGACCGGTGAACTCGCGGGCCTCCGACCCATCCAAACGCATGTTAAAGGTTTGCCCGGGCCGGGTGCGGATCACTTGCATGAGGATGCGCCCGCCTTGAAGGACTAATTGCGGCGCATAGAACGGCGCTAGGCGATCCCGCGTGGCCAGTTCTTCTAGGGATTTCCGATCGAGATCGTAGGCCCACACGTGGGTAGGTGTCTGGTGGTAGTATTCGTCGAAGGGTCGGCCTGGCCCATCGCGTCGGGCTTCCATGCTCAGCAAAAGCACACGCCCGTCTTCCAAGAATCCGGCCGGCTGCCAGGTCACCTGACCGGGGGCCGAGACTTCCAGTTCACCAAAGTTTTGGCCCGTCGAGTCGATGACACAAGTCTTGCCCGACGAGGTGAAAAACAGGCGCTCCGGCCCGCGGCCATCTGGCGGCCTGAGTGCGCATCCGGAAGCCACGGTGAGGCTGCCCAGCCAAGACCGCTCAAGGAACTGTCTGCGATTCATGGGAATGGGTGACACGCTGTATTCGCACGGCCGGCTTGTCGAGAATCCTCGCCGCATCGGCCCTCGAAGCGTCGCGGCGGAGAACCGTCAATCTTTCGTGCTGGATCGTCCGGGGTCCGGGAAATAGTCTCCACCCACTTCCCCGTATCCGTGAAATGCTTTGGCCATTTGTGTGGTGTGAGCGTGTTTGGTCGATTGGTGTCCCTCGTGATCGGCCTGATGCTGGACCGTGCCCATGGCCAATCGGGTCCAACTCTGGAGTGGAAGTCCGAGGCCGGATTCCGAAGGGCAACTGTCCAACCGGGCCCCGGGGCTGGTCCGGGTTTCACTCTTCAGCCCGCAGCGGCGACCGGCCTCGGTTTCACCAACCATTTGGCTGAAGCCACTGTCGCCCGGAACCGTTTGTTGGAACTGGGTTCGGGCGTCGCCTTGGGTGACATCGATGGGGACGGTCGCGTCGATGTCTATTTCTGCCGCCTTGAAGGCGACAACGTTCTCTACCGCAACCTGGGCGACTGGCGTTTTGAAGACATCACGGCCCGTGCGGGTGTTGCTTGTCCGGATCAGTATTCCACCGGTTGCAACTTCGCCGACCTCGACGGAGACGGAGACCTCGACTTGCTGGTCAACAGCCTCGGTGGCGGTACGCGATCCTTCCATAACGACGGAAAGGGCCATTTCACGGAGGTTCAGATGGGGTTCTTCCGCAACACCGGGGCTACGTCGATGGCCCTGGCCGATGTCGATGGCGATGGAGACCTCGACGTGTATGTCACCCATTACCGCACCGACACCTTCCATGACCCTCCCAAGGGCGGGCGGTTCGTTCAGCGCCGTATGCCCGACGGTAGCACAGTGATTGAACCGAAAGATCGCTACCTCGGAGTCCCCGCCATGAATGGCAACTTAGAGGTCCTTGAACGCGGGGAGCCGGACGCGTTGTACATCAATCGCGGCGGAACCAACGTGGTCGTTGCCCCGTGGAATGTGGGGCTCTTCCTCGACGAGCAAGGACAGGCCCTAGTTGATGCCCCGCGTGACTGGGGTCTGGCCGTCATGTTCCGGGATCTCGATGGCGACCGCCAACCCGACCTCTACGTTTGCAACGACTTCGTCCATTGGCCCGACCGGCTTTGGCTCAACCGGGGTAAGCGGTTTCAGGCCGCACCGCAAACCGCCCTCCGCAACCAACCGCTCTCGTCCATGTCCATGGATGCGGCCGACATCGACCGTGACGGGCACGATGACTTCTTCGTCGCCGAAATGCTCAGCCCTCGGCGGCAAGACCGCGCACGCCAGCGACCCGACACCCTTGATGGAGTGGTGCGCTGGCCTGTCGAGCGCCCGGGATTTCGCCCAGAGGTCACCCGCAACGCCTTGCAACGGTCGCGGGGTGACGGCACCTGGGCTGAGATCGCTCAATTGGCAGGCGTAGCGGCCACCGATTGGACGTGGTCATCGGCGTTCCTCGACGTGGACCTCGACGGTTGGGAGGACTTGCTGCTAACGACCGGTAATTTCCACGATGTGCAGGATATTGACGCGCAGAGTCGTCTTATCCGGGAAGGCCTCTGGAAGACCCCGGAGACTCGCCAGAGGGCTCTGGCCTTGCTCCCGCGGCGCGAAACACCGTCGATGGCCTTTCGCAATCGCCGTGACCTGACCTTTGAAGATTCTGGCAGGCTTTGGGGCTTCGATCAGAGCGGATTTGCCCACGGCATGGCCTTTGGAGACCTCGACAATGATGGGGATCTCGACGTGGTGATTAATGTGCTCAACGGTCCGGCCCGAATGTTGCGCAACAGCAGCCCGGCGCCGCGCTTGGCCGTTCGCCTGAAGGGCGCCCGCGGCAATACCGCCGGCATCGGGGCGAGGATCAAGGTCACTGGTGGTCCGGTGACTCAGACCCAGGAGATGATTTCTGGTGGCCGTTACCTGTCCGGAGACCAGGCTCTCCGCGTCTTTGCGGCCGGTGCGGCCCATTCGCTCGAAGTAGAAGTCCTTTGGCGCAACGGGCGCCGTTCCGTCGTCCGTGGCTTGGAGCCTAATCAGATTATCGAAATCGAAGAACGGGACACCCTCGATCCCCCGCCGTCCGCCCCCGTGCAGCAGCCTTTGTTCGAGAGCCTCACCACGGATCCGGATCCGGTACCCCCGGAGCCTGACACCTCAGAAATCGCGCGCCAACCGCTCCTGCCGCGACGTCTGAATTCTGAGGCTCCGGGTCTGGCCTGGGCCGATTGGGACGCCGATGGCGATCCGGACCTCTTTATTAGCGCCGACGAAGAGGGGCATTTCCGGGTACTTCGGAACGACGGTCCGGCTGGTTTTGTGCCGGAAACCGAAGCCCTAAGTTCTGTAGCGGTTTCGGACGCGGTCGCTGTCTTGGTGGATCGCCGACGCGGTTTCCCTCCTCGGCTGATAGCGGGGCTTTCCAACCAGAAAGCGGCGCTTGCTCGGGCTCCGCGGTTCCAGAGTTGGACCCTTCAGGCCGGCAAGCCCATCGTCGCCACCAATGCCCCCGCCGATGAGGCAACCACCGGTCCGATGGCTTTGGCCGACGTAGATGGAGATGGACAGCTCGACCTACTGGTCGGGGCCCGCGCCCGCGCCGGACGCTATCCTGAAACCTCACGCACGGTCCTCCTACCGGGTCGGGCGGACGGTTGGGGCGAAGCCCAGCGGGTGACAGATGAAGTGCGGGTTAGTGGGGCCGTCTTCACCGATGCTGATGGCGACGGAGACCCGGATCTTGTGCTCGCCGGCGACTGGGACACCTTGCGCTTCTTTCGTAATGAGGGTGGCCGCTGGGTTGATGCCACCGCCGAGTCGGGGTTGGGTGCTTGGCGCGGCCTCTGGAATGGCGTGAGTGCCGGAGATTTTGATGGCGATGGTCGGCTCGACCTCGTGGCTTCCAATTGGGGCCGCAACTGGAGGACAGATCAACCCGGCGCGAGCAATGCACCCATTCAGATGGTCTATGGCGAGTTTCATGAACCCGGGCGGGTGCTGACGTTGATGGCCTCTTGGGATCCGTTCAGTGGTCGGCAAACCCCTTGGCGCTCTTGGTCTTCACTTTCTCAAGCCATCCCGGCATTGGCTGAACGCGCCCATTCTCACCGCGAGTTTGCGGCTCTGAGTTTGGATTCCCTATTAGGCCCGTTGGCCGCCCGAGGTCGGAGTTTGAATGCGGACACCTTCGATTCCATGATTTTTCTCAATCGAGGCGGTCGATTCGAAGGCATCCCGCTGCCAGCCGAGGCTCAGTTCTCGCCTGCCTTCGGTATATCAATTGCCGATTTTGATGGTGATGGGTGTGAGGATGTCTTTTTGGCCCAAAACTTCTTTGGCATGGATGCCGAAACCTCGCGTCAAGATGCAGGCACTGGACTAGTCCTGCTGGGTGACGGCCGGGGCCGGTTCCGGAGTCTTGGCCCTCGCGAGGCCGGATTCAGTTTGCCGGGTGAGCAACGCGGCAGTGCGGTGGCCGATTTCGATGCCGATGGGCGCCCAGACTTGGCCGTGGGACAGCATGCCGGCAAGACTCGTATCTTCCGCAATCGGGCGGGCAAACCGGGAGTTCGAGTGCTCCTAGAAGGGCCTGCCGGTAATCCTGACGGCCTCGGAGCAGTGGTTCGCCTGGTAATGGGTTCGCGGCTGGGACCGGCTCGCGAAATCCACGCCGGGGCCGGGTTTCGATCCCAGGATTCTCCGGACATCGTTTTGGCGACCCCGCAGGCTCCGACGGCGGTGGAGGTGCGGTGGCCCGGAGGAAAGGTTCAGCGATCGGAGTGGCCAGCGGGTGCCCGGGCGGTAGTGATCAGTCCGGAGGGATTGAGGCGACGCTAGGAAACGATAGGAGGGAACGACCAGCCCTCTGGGTACAGAATGCGAATAACATTCTTCACCCAAACGACGCTTTATTTCTTGTGAATCGATGCGTCTCGGGTGCAAATAAACCCGTTACCCCGTAAGTTTTTAATCCCGTAACCCGATTGAAGCTCCATGCGCATGCATTGGGGTTTTTCGTCGATGGGATCACAGATCCGGGGCTTCAATCTCATCAACTCACCAGTTATGAATCAAAAACCCAAAAATGCCTCAGTCCGGCTCCTCGCCGGTCTGGCAGCCCTCACCCTGGGGACGGTTGCAGCGCAAGCTCAAGCCGTGCCTCCGGTCCTCGCCCACTGGGACTTCGAACGCGTCGAAGCCGACGGCGTCTCCATCAAATCGGCCAACGGCAAGTACGTTGGCACCATCAATGATGCTGCCAAGATCACCGAAGCCGGCGGCGGTCGCCCCGGTGGCGGTCGTGGTTTCGACGTCTCGCAGGCCAACAGCTCTCGCGGATACCTGCTTTTGGAAGCCACGGGTGATGAAAATCCGATGAACTTGGCCGCTGCCGATGATTCAGTGACCATCATGTTGTGGCAGAAGAATTTCTCCAACATCAACAGCTCCTCGTTCTGGTTCGTTGCTGAGAGTCAGGGTCGCGGCATCCAAGCCCATCTTCCTTGGTCCAACGGACGCATCTATCTCGACAGCAACGGCTGCTGTGCGGCCCCCTCTCAGCGCCTTGATCAGGCCGCCCCCGAGGGGTTCGATTTCACTACCTGGCATCACTATGCCTTCGTAAAGAACAAAGAGGCTAAGCAGATTTACGTCGACGGTGAGCTGCTCGCTGAGCAAACCGAAGGTGTGGGCCCGCTCCCGACTGACTTCACCCAGCTCTTCATCGGAGCGGCTAGCGACAAGAACGCTCCGGACGGCATCATCGACGACTTGGCAATCTTCAAGGGAGGGCTAACCCAGAAGCAAATCCAAGACATCGTCAAGGGCGCCCCCATTGGTGCCCCGCCGGTCGACACCGACAAGGACGGCATGCCGGACACTTGGGAAGTCGATTTCGGCTTCAATCCTAACGATGCGTCTGATGCTGCCAAGGACTTCGACAAGGACGGCGCCACCAACGCTCAGGAGTACGCTGCGGGCACTAACCCGATCGACGTAACCAAGCCGGTGCTCGTCTCGGCAGCCACTTCGGGCGACTTCAAGACGGTCACCTTGACCTTCTCCGAAGCCGTCGAAGCCGGTTCCGCCACCACCTTGGCCAACTACGCCTTCAGCCCGAACCTCGCGGTCACCGCGGCGTCCGCGAAGAAGAACGTGGTGACCTTGACCACCGCCGCCCAGACCCCGGGCGCCGTGGCCTACACCGTCACGGTCAACAACGTGGTCGACACTTCCAAGAATGCGGTTGTGGCCAACAGCAAGGCCTCGTTCTACTCATTCATAAACGTCAAGGACGGCGTCCTGAAGTTCTCGTTCTGGGGCGCCATCAACGGTACTCCGGTGGACAACCTCTATCAGGACCCTCGCTGGCCCGCTTCGCCGGACTACACGGCCGCTGTCTTCGCGTTCAACAGCCGCGATGCACTCCCGAATGATTCGAAGGACAACTACGGTGCGTCGATGGAAGGTTTCTTGACCCCGACCGAGAGCGGTAGCTACCGCTTCTTCATCTACTCGGATGACGCCTCGCAGTTCTTCATCAGCTCCGACGACAAGGAGGCCAACTTGGCCCAGGTCGCCGAAGAGACTGGCTGCTGCAACTTCTTCACTGAGCCCGACAGCGCCCGGACTTCTGAGCCCGTCGCGCTGACCGCCGGCAAGAAGTACTTCGTCCGCCTCGTTTACAAAGAGGGCGGCGGCGGCGACTACGGTCAGATCGCTTGGCGTAAAGAAGGCGACACCACGGGTGCTGGCAAACTGACCCCGATCCCGGGCAAGTTCCTGAGCTCCGCTGTGGATCTCCCGTCCGATCCGGCCGGTGCCTACACCCAGATTAGCCCGGCTGCCAATGCTAAGGGCGTGAGCCCGGCGGCCTCCGTAACCATCGTGCACCGCGACGGCAAGACCGCATGGACGGCGGCCAACGTGAGCCTGAAGTTCGACGGCCAGACCGTGACCCCGACCGTCACCAAGGACGGCAATGTCATCACCATCAAGTACACCCCGCCGGCCCTGTCGGCGAGCCTGGCGGTCCACACCGTCTCGTTGGGTTATTTAGATCCGGGTGCCAAGGCCGCCACCCTCGACTACAGCTTCACCACGGGTGCCTACAGTGGCACGACCGAGGACAAGGTGTCTGGATATCCCGGCCTGCTATTGGGCTCGGCGGTGTTCACGGCTGATGCCGCTGGTGCCACGGGCAAAGCGGGCGACAAGGCCATCAATCTCACGATGAAGGGTGGCCCCGTGGTCAGCTTCAACAGTGCGTTCTTGGCCAAGGTCAACGCAGCCACAGCCAACGACGAGCTCACGGTCGCCTTCTGGCAAAAGAAGCTGGATGTCGCCGACAGCTCAGCGTTCACCATGAACTCCCCGGGTAGCCCGAACAACCGTGGTTTCCATGCGCATGCGCCGTGGAGCAACCAGAATATCTACTTCGACACCGTAGGTTGCTGCGACGGCACGACCCAACGTATCACGGCTGACATCAAGACCTTCCCCCCGTACTCCGGAGAGTCGTCCTGGTGGACCAACGCCTACCACTTCTTCGTGTTCACCAAGAAGGGTGCATCCAAGAAC
>SXXZ01000061.1 GCA_005789375.1 Verrucomicrobiales bacterium
CTTCACGCTGGCGCCGTTGATCACCGATATTTCCGCCGAGCGACGGCGTGAAATCCGGCAACTGGCCGAAGACTCTGGACTCGTCGTCTCGGGCATTCACTGGGTGCTGGCCTTCACTGAGGGCATGCACGTGAACCATCCGGACCCGGCCTCGCGCCAACAAGCCGCCGACTACTTGCGCCATGCGGTGGACTTTTGCGCCGACCTCGGCGGCACACGCATGATCTTCGGCTCGCCCAAGCGCCGGGATATCCTGCCCGGGGTGACGCCCGAGCAGGCGCAGGCCTGGACGCTGGAGACCTTCCGGCCGGCAACGCGAACCGCGGAAGAACGCGGTGTGGTGATCTGCCTGGAACCCCTCGCGCCGTCGGAAACCAACTTCCTCAACACCGCCGCCGAGACCCGCAGCCTGGCCGATGCGATGGGTTCGCCGGCCTTTCAGATCATGCTCGACGTGAAGGCCATGTGCTCCGAAAACCAGCCGGTGGCCGACACCATCGAGGCCTTCCGGGGGCGTTTCTCGTACTTCCATGCCAACGACGAGAACCTCAAGGGTCCGGGCTTCGGCGACACCGACTACCGGCCCATCGGCCAAGCCTTGCGCAACACGGGCTATGAAGGCTGGGTGTCCGTGGAAGTCTTCGTGTTCGACGAAGGGCCCGAGGCCATCGCAACCCGCAGCCTGGCTCATTTAAAGCAGCACTTGGCCTGAACTTGCCCCACCATTTTCGTCATGTCTTCCACCCTGTCTACCAACCAGTGCCAAGTCACCGGCGTCGCCTTGTGGTTCCTGCCGGTTACAACGCGAGTGCCGTTGAAATTTGGAACCGAGGCCCTGACCTCCGTGACCTGTGCTCGGGTTAAGATCACCCTTTGCGGCGTGGGGGGCCGATCAGCCTCCGGCTGGGGCGAAACGCCGCTCAGTGTCCAATGGGTGTGGCCCTCGGCCCTGCCCTACGCCCAACGGCATCAGGCACTACAGGACTTCTGCCAACGTCTGGCCCGCGCGTGGAATGCCTTCAACGAAAACGGCCACCCGATGCGGTTGGGCAATGCGTTTAACGAATCCGAGCTCCCTCGCTTGCAAGCCGGCTTCAACGCCGAACGCGCCGCCCAAGGGCTTGAAGCCCTGCCCCATCTGGCAGCTTTGGTATGCAATTCGGCCTTCGACATCGCCTTGCACGACGCCTTCGGCCAACTGCACGGACAGACTGCTTTCGAAATCCTAGAGCCCGGGGTTTTGACAGAAACTCTCGAGACATTCCTGACACCAGCTCCAGGCACTGAGGTCTCCTTCCAAGGCCGCTCTCTGAGCAGCTTCCTGCTGCCTGAGCGCCGCAATTCATTGGAAGCCTGGCACCTCGTCGGCGGGTTGGACCCAATCGATGCCTCGGAGCTCACCGGCTCCGAGCCCCACGACGGCCACCCCGTGCTGCTGGCCGACTGGATTACCCGCGACGCCCTGCTGTGCCTCAAGATCAAGCTGCGCGGCAATGATGCCGACTGGGACTACCAGCGCATCGTTCGCGTCGGGCGTCTCGGACTGCCGCTCGGGGTCACCGACCTGACGGCCGACTTCAATTGCACCGTCCGGGATCCGGCCTACGTGTGCGAAATCCTCGACCAACTCCAGCGCGACCATCTCGACCTCTTCCAGGCGCTGACTTACGTCGAGCAACCCTTCCCTTACGATTTGGAGGCGCATCCGATTCCGGTGCACGAAGTGAGCCGGCGCAAGCCCCTGTTCCTCGATGAAAGCGCCCATGACTGGCGCTTGGTACGCCTCGGCCGGGAATTGGGTTGGACCGGTGTGGCCCTCAAGACCTGCAAAACCCAGACCGGAGCTTTGCTCTCGGCCGCCTGGGCCCAGGCCCATGGAATGCAATTGATGGTGCAGGACCTAACCAATCCCCGCTTGGCTCAAATTCCCCACTGCTTGCTGGCGGCGCACCTACCTACCCTGCGCGGAGTCGAGACTAACGCCATGCAGTTCTACCCGGCGGCCAGTGACCTGGAGGCCACGGTTCACCCAGGTCTCTATCGACGTCGTGATGGTCGCGTAGATCTCTCTACCCTCACGGGTCCGGGATTCGGCTATGCCGGTGCTGAGACCATCCGCGAACCCGGCGCACCGAGCCTCGTCCTTGGGAATATCTGAACCCATTGATTTCCCTGAAGTTCGAAAAACCTCCCCCCTGGCAGCGAATTTGAGGTCGCGGAGCCGTGGGTGAAAGACCCGAGAGAAAACAGATCGGAGACAACCCACGCAAAAAACCCCGTTGTTCCCGGGAGGCATGCAGGGTCACTCTTGGTCCCTCTATGATGGAGCAGGTTAACTTGGGTTTAGTCGGTGGCGGCACAGTGGGTGGTGGCGTCTGGCAAGCGCTGCAACGCAACGGCGATCTCATGGCCGCTCGGCTGGGGGTCCGATTGAACGTCGTCCGCATGGCCGTGCGCGATCCGAAGCGAACACGCGGATTCACCGTACCCGCCTCGGTACTGACCGGCGACTGGAGCGAGGTGGTGCATGATCCCAAGGTCCAGCTCGTGGTCGAATTGATGGGCGGAGTGACAACAGCACGCGAGGTGGTCCGCGCAGCCCTCAAACTGGGCAAGCCGGTGGTCACCGCCAACAAGGCTCTCCTCTCGGCCCACGGCCCAGAACTCTTCGCCTTGGCTGCGAAGCATCAGACGAACCTCTACTACGAAGCCGCCGTCGCCGGGGGCATTCCCATCATCAAGGCGCTCCGGGAATCCTTCGCCGGAAACCGGATCACGCGCATCGCCGGCATCGTCAATGGCACCTGCAACTACATCCTCACCCGGATGAAGCTTGAGGGGGCCGAGTTCGCGGATGTCTTGGCCGATGCTCAACGCTTGGGCTACGCCGAAGCTGAACCGTCGCTCGACGTCGACGGCCACGACGCCGCTCACAAGCTTGGAATCCTCGCCTCGCTGGCCCACGGCTTCTGGGTTAAACCGGGCAGCATCCATACCGAGGGCATCCGCCACATTTCCAAGCTCGATATCCAATTTGCCGGGCAACTGGGCTATACCATCAAGCTGCTCGGGATCATCCAGCCGGTCGCAGCTCCAGCCCCAGCCCAAGGAAAGAAGTCCAAGAAGACGACCGACGACGGTCAAGATTCTGCCATCCAGGTGTCGGTGTACCCGGCCCTCGTTCCCAATACCCATGTGCTCGCCTCGGTCAACCACGCCTTCAATGCCGTGGCCGTCCGCGGTGACACCGTGGGAGACACTTTATTCTACGGACGCGGAGCGGGTCAGGACCCCACCGCCAGTTCCGTCTTGGGAGACCTGGCCGATGCAGCCCTCGACTTGCGCGCCGGAAACCATCACCGGGTTCCCCCGTTCGTCAGCCACAATGGCCAAGGCACCGTGGCTTCGATGGACTCCATCTCGTCACGGTTCTACGTCCGGCTCGATGTCTCCGATCGACCCGGCGTCTTTGCGCGCATCGCCACTGTGCTGGCTGGGGCCAAGATCGGTATTTCCTCCATCATCCAGCCCGAAGGACACACGGGCGAAACCGTTCCGGTCATCCTCATGCTCGACGCCGCCAGCAACCTGTCGGTTCGTAAAGCCTTGGCGACGATCGGCAAACTCCCTGTGGTGAAATCCACCCCGGTGGTTTTGCGCGTCGAGAACCTCGACTGAGTTCGGATGGCTGATGTTTCTCTGCCCCAATCCGGACGCATGAACGAGTTTCAACTCATCAACCGACTCAAGTCGCTGCTGCCGCTCAACGACTCCGTGGTGGTGGGCGCAGGCGACGATTGCGCGGTGCTGGCGCCCCCGGCCGCGGGCCAACAACAGCTCTTCAAGACCGATGCCGTGGTGGAGGGAGTCCATTTCACCGCTGAAACCCCCGGTGAAAAAGTGGGGCGAAAAGCCCTGGCTCGCGCCGTGAGCGACATGGCTGCCATGGCCGGCACCCCCACCTCGGCCGTCATCACCTTGGGGCTTCCCGCCGGATTCTCTCCCGAAAGGATCGAAGCCATTTATCGGGGCATGGCCCAGTTTGCGAGTCAGGTCGGCATAGCGCTCGTCGGCGGGGAAACCACCCGGAGCCCGGGCGCCTTGTTTCTGAATGTCGCCTTGCTGGGCACGGTACCCACAGGACGCGCCGTCCTCCGGTCGGGCGCGAAGGTGGGCGACGCGGTCTTCGTCACCGGTGAACTGGGAGGTTCCATCGAGGGACACCATCTCGACTTCGAACCCCGCCTCACCGAAGCGCGCTGGTTGGCCGAGCACTTCGACATCCACGCCATGATAGACCTCAGCGACGGGCTCGCCGGCGACCTGCAACATATCCTCCAAGCCAGCCAAGTTCCCGGGGGCGAAATCTTGGCTCCAGCCCTGCCCATCCGTCATGCAGCAAGACTTCGGGCCCGCTCCGGTGATATGGCCAAACCGGCCGTCGTGGCTGCCCTAACCGATGGCGAGGATTTTGAACTCGTCCTCACCGTGGCGCCCGCAGATGCCGTGCGACTGCTTGACGGCTGGAAGGCGCGCTTTCCGGAAACCCGCCTCACCTGCGTGGGCAGACTCAACAATCGGCCCGGGCTCTTTTTGCGGGACGAGCGCGGACTCAAGCCTCTGGGCCACGGATTCCAACACTTCGAATAATGCCGACCGTGCGGACCACATCCCCGGAGCAAACCGAGGCTCTTGGCGAACAGGTGGGGCGTGCGGCTCAGGCCGGCTGGGTCGTAGGCCTCGATGGTGATCTGGGTGCCGGCAAGACGGCCTTCGTTCGTGGTTTCGTTCGAGGGCTGGGCTGCGCATCCCGAGCTCATTCCCCAACCTTCGCGCTCGTCCACGAATACCGCGGAGGACGTTTGCCGATCCAACACCTCGACCTGTACCGATTGGGATCGGCCGAGGATCTGCACTCGGCCGGACTCGACGCCTGCCTGAACCCCATCGACGCTGTCTCCATTATCGAGTGGTTTTCGCGAATCGACAGCCTGGTTCCATTCCTGCCGTCGCTCCACCGGATCTCTTTGCGCTGGGTCGATGAATCGACCCGTGAAATTACCCATGATCTGCCTAGCCTTTGAATTCACCAGCGACCGCCGCTCGGTGGCAATTAGCGACGGGGGCCAACGGGTTCTCAGCCAGGTGGTGCACGACCGTGGCCGAACCACCCCGGTCTTCCACCTGATCGAACAAGCCCTTGCCGAAGCTCAAGTGGCTCGGGCCTCCATTGAGCGCCTGGCCATTAGCATCGGGCCTGGCAGCTACACGGGCATCCGGTTGGCCATTGCAGCGGCCCAAGGATGGCATCTGGGCACAGGCATCGACGTGGTGGCGGTGGATACTTTTGAAGCCTTGCTGCGCCAAACGCTGCGCCCGGCGGTCGCTGGCCCTCGAGTCCTCTGCGTCAACGCCCAGCGGCAAGAATTCGCCGTCCGGGAATGGGATGGACAGGGTTGGACAGGCCCCCTGCATCTAGAGTCCGCAGAGCTGCTGCTGCAGCGAATCACTGGCGGGCAACCCATGTTTGGTCCGGACCTCGGCGCTTGGATTCGAGGCCTTCCCTCCACCTCCACCGCCAGCGAACTGGCAGCCCGAGCCGATGCGCTCGAGGCTTACCCTCAGGCGAGC
>SXXZ01000062.1 GCA_005789375.1 Verrucomicrobiales bacterium
AGTGAGGCTTCAACCTCCAGCCACGATCCGAACGATCTCGAGGCGGTCTCCGGGGCTGAGGGCGCGTTCGAAAAACTCAGAAGGAGCCACGGCGTCTCCATTGTGCTCCACGACCACACTTCTAGGAAGCAAGCCCCGACGCGCGAGGAACTGCTCGATGGTGGTCGGAAACTCGGTTGGAACGGTTTCGCCATTGGCGATCACGGACATAGCCAGATCGTGCTAGCACGGCCACGGAAGTAAAGCCGGCGGCGATTGCCCTGAAGATAGACACTCCGGACGGCCTCGCCTGAACCCCCTTGTGAGCCGGAGCCTGCCCTCCATATTTCGCTTCGGCCTTCCCCACTCAGGCACTACGTTTTCGCCGTGTCGCCGGATCCCATCCTTTCCCTCGACCTTCCCGGAATCACCAAGGTGAAATCGGGTAAGGTGCGTGAAGTCTTCGACCTGGGAGATTCTCTCCTCTTCGTGGCCACCGACCGGATTTCTGCCTTCGACTGCGTTATGCCCAACGGCATCCCCAGGAAGGGCGAAGTACTCACGCAAGTCTCCCACTTCTGGTTCGACCAGACCGAGAACTGGCTCCCCAACCATCGATTACTGAAGGCCAAGGATCCCCTGCCCGACCGACTGAAGCCGTTTGCTTCCGTCTTGAATGGTCGCAGCATGATCGTACGGAAAACCCAACCGCTACCCATCGAATGCGTGGTTCGTGGCTACCTGTCGGGATCGGGTTGGAAGGAGTACCAGAAGTCCGGATCGGTCTGCGGGATTGCGCTGCCCCCTGGATTGTTAGAGTCGTCGGAACTGCCGGAGCCCATCTTCACGCCTGCGACCAAGGCCGAATCCGGGCACGATGAAAACATCTCCTTCGATGAAGCGGCCCGACTGACCGGGCCCGACATCGCCCAACAAGCTCGCGACCTGAGTCTGAGACTTTACCGGTTTGCCCGCGACTATGCCCGAACCCGCGGTATTCTCATTGCCGATACCAAGTTCGAATTTGGCCTCGTCGATGGACAATTAATTCTCATCGATGAAGTGCTCACCCCAGATTCTTCGCGATTCTGGCCTGCCGAGCACTATGCACCGGGCCGAGGACAACCGAGCTTTGATAAGCAGTTTGTTCGTGATCACCTCGAGACCCTCGACTGGGACAAGACCCCTCCGGCACCCGCTCTGCCAACCGAGATCGTGGCCAAGACACAAGCAAAGTACCTAGAAGCCTACCGGTTGCTGACAGGTTCCTCGCTTTGAATTGCTACGGCCTAAATTTCCATGCTCAAGGCTCCGACCCTAAAAGATCCCCTGCGCACCGACGGCCGTTTTGCTATCGTCTGCTCTCGGTACAACTCTGAGTACACCGAACCGATGCTGGAGGCAGCCCGGTCGGTGTTGGAGGCGGCAGGGGCTTCGATCGTGGAGGTCGTCCGGGTACCCGGAGCCTTTGAGATTCCGATGGCCGCCTCGGCTCTGGCTCGGCGCAAACGCAGTCCGGTTCGAGGCATTGTTTGCCTGGGAGTCCTCTGGCAGGGCGAGACATCCCATGCCGAACAAATCGGCAGCGCCGTCACCCGGGCCCTGATGGAAATAAGCCTCTCCACTGGAATTCCCTGCATCCACGAGGTTTTGACGATCCAAACCAAAAAGCAGGCCCAACAGCGCTGCATCGACCCTCGCACCAATCGGGGCATCGAGGCCGCCCACGCTGCTCTCGAGATCGTGGAGGCGCTTGCCAGCATCCAATCGCCCGGTTTGCGACGCCAAACCGGCTAGACCGATCCCCTACATGACATCCAACGGATCCCCCATTTCATCGGACCGCCTGACCCTGGGTCTTGCCGTGACGATTCTCGGTCTGGACCAACTGACCAAGTGGATGGTGATGCGTTGGATGGAATTCGGTGCCGAACAAACGATCCTCGAGGGGTTCTTCAAACTCGTTCACTGGGGCAACACCGGGGCGGCTTGGAGCATATTCCGGCACCACAACAACTGGCTGGCCGTGTTTTCAGCCATTGCCATGCTCGCGTTGTGGCGTTGGCGACGTCACTTCGAGTACCATCAACGTCTGGGGCAAATCGCCCTGGGTCTGCTCTTTGGCGGTATCGTCGGTAACTTGGTCGATCGCATTGTTCATGAGCACGTAGTGGATTTTCTCCGGTTCTATTGGAACCGGCGCAGCGGCGCGGAACTCGGATTTCCGGCCTTCAACGTGGCGGACTCGGCGATTTGCACCGCAGTGGCCATCCTTCTGATCCTCTCCTGGCAGGCGGAAACGGTGTCCCACTCGGGGAAACCGGTCGGTGGCGGCCCACCGAAATGAGACCTATTCTCCTCACCGGCCCCACGGCCTCCGGAAAGTCCGCCGTGGCTCTCGAATTAGCACTCCGACTCGGTGGCGAGATCGTCTCGGTGGACTCGATGCAAGTCTATCGGGGGTTAGACATCGGTACCGCCAAGCCCTCCGCCGCAGAGCGAGCGCTCGTCACTCACCATTTGATTGATGTCGTGGGCCTGAATGAGTCTTTTGATGCAGCCCGCTTCGTCCACTCGGCAACGGCGGCGATCCAAGACATCGAAGGGCGGAACCGGACTGCGATCTTATGCGGTGGCACCGGACTGTACTTTAATGCGTGGCTGGGCGGACTGGGTTCGGCGCCTCCCCCCGATCCACTCCTGCGGGCCGAACTCGAAGCGGCTACGACCGCGGAGCTCTTGGAGGAACTTGCCCGCAAGGATCCAGTCACACTCGACCAGATCGACCTGCAAAATCGACGTCGCTTGGTCCGAGCCGTGGAAGTCATCCGAATCACGGGCCAACCCTTCTCAGTCCAGCGAGCCCGCTGGCCGGAACACGGCGGAACCCTGACCGCAGGCCGAGCCTTTGGGATCCAGCGCGACCGACCGACCCTAATTCGCAGAATCGACGAGCGGGTGAACCGGATGTTCCAGGCCGGACTCGTCACAGAAACACAAAGTCTTTTGAAGCAAGGTCTGCGGGAGAACCGCACCGCGCTGCAAGCCATCGGGTACCGGCAGGTGGTCGAGCATCTGGAGGGAGCCGCGTCGCTGCGCGAAACCGTCGAGCGGGTCCAGGCCAAGACGCGTCAATTCGCAAAGCGGCAAATGACCTGGATGCAAGGCCAGCTCGATCTGGCGTGGCTGGAAGTGGGAACCAACGAATCGCCCTCACAGACCGCAGAGCGGATCCTCCAAACTCTACCCCCCGCTTAGCGGGAACGCCCCAGGGACGGACCGCTCGGACATACGTCACTCTCCAAGGGAGGCAATCTCGACGGGCAGTACCACGGGGACGGACCGCTCGGAGATCGGTCCCTACCTCGGAAGTCATTGGGCTGCATTCGGGTCGCCGAAAGATCCACGTCACTCGAGTACCTCCGAGGTGGGGCGATTTCTCCGAAAGCGCCATGTCGGCGGGCATGACAAAGAGCGCCACTCTCCCTATCCAATACCCCAGGGACGGACCGCTCGGACATACGTCACTCTCCATGGGAGGCAATCTCGACGGGCAGTACCACGGGGACGGACCGCTCGGAGATCGGTCCCTACCTAGGAAGTCATTGGGCTACATCCGGGCTACATCCGGGTTGCATCGCTCCGGAAATTGCACCCGTTTAACGACCTCCATCGGATCCGGCTCCAGAGCCCCAATGTCGACGATCCTCAGGGGATTACGACTCGCAGATCCACGACCTCACCCGGATACAGCGTTAGGTTAGCGGGCAAAGAAACCAGAACTGGAAGTCCATTTTCAGTCGCGCTACCCCCGGAGCTACCGCCTACGGGCAGGCCGGAAGTTCTGGGCAAGAGCGTCGACGAAATGGGTTCTAATTGAGATCCAACTCGCAGCACTTCACCGACACCCATTTCTCGTCGTCCTCCACGAGCCCTAACTTCCACCCTCATCCCGGGCTGGGCCTGAATTTGGATGGGCTGCCGAATGAACGCCACAACCCGGGAAGGCTTCTCTTGGGAAACGGTCAAAATCGGCTCACCTGCCTGAATAGTCTCTCCGCTCCAGCGATGCACCACGCTCACAACTCCATCAAAGGGCGCCATGAGATCAATCGGCATCATCTGAGATTCCAAGAGGTCGAGATTCTTAGATTCTACCTCAATGGCAGCCGTGGTGGACGACGAATCTTGGCCCTCGTTTCGATGGGCCGACAGTTGCTGGATCGTTGCGCCAATTTGCGCCACCAACTGCTCCAATTCCATCACTGTCGCCTCTTCGATGGCGGTATCACGGTGTGAAACATCGAGATCGTTCTGACTCGTCACAGCCAAGGACACGGCACCTACCCCGCTGACGACTCCGGATCGCAGCTTTTCGATACGAGCCAGTTCGAGCTGTCGGTAGGTGCTCCGCGCTTTGGCCGAGAGCCAATCCACGCGCTTGGACATCCAATCGAGGCGGAG
>SXXZ01000063.1 GCA_005789375.1 Verrucomicrobiales bacterium
ACCGATTTGACTGAGACTCCGTCGGATTCAACCTTTTCGAAGTCCCACCATGCGACCAATTTGGTCTGCGCTTGTGCTTGGCTTGCGGTGAAGAACGCTGCCGTTGGCAGGAACGAAACTAGGCCAAATAAAAAGGCCCGATTCAGTGTGTTTCTCATTGGGTAGGAGGTTTTTTGTTACGGAACCGCCGCTGAATCGACACAAAAGCACCAAAGCAAGTAACCTCGGTACAAAATTCTCACGTGCGAAACAAACCTCCAAGAGGCTAGCGCTTCGCAGCGCTAAAACTGTTGATTAACCGGTGGATGTTGTAAAAAAAAAACCACCAATCCAACCATGTCAACCGCTAATTTTACTTCAGATCTTTATCAGGTAACAACAGGCAGACCCAGTGCGTGAACACGCCCGCGGGCCATTCGACTCAAGAGGGCGGCAGCGGTGGTGCGAAGAAAACTGCGACGGGATGTTTCAGGCCGACAGGGTGTGGGGTTCATAGACTTGTCGAGTGGGTTTGAGTGGAGACTTGGACAGGGACAAACGGCTGCGGGCTGCCTCATAGACATCCATGCGAAAGACCGATTTGGTCCAATCAGGCCTCAGCGGCCGACCTGGGTGATCACCGTAGATTTCCCGGAGGATCCATCGTCAGGGCTCGCCCGCCTGAATTAAGAACGGTTCACCTCATCCGTTTCTGACACCTCAAGGAAGTGCCTGGCGTTTTATGCCCACGCTGCACAGGAATCACGGCTGCTTCGGCAAGAGATCTGCACTCGGTGCTCGGAGGAAGGCCAGGAGATCGGCCACATCCTGATGGTTCAGACCCTCTTCCAAACCCTCGGGCATGAGGGAACGTCCGGTGGCGCGGATCTCACGGATTTCGGAACGGGCCCAAGACGAATCCGGGGCACCCGGATGGCGCAAGGTCAGGCGCTGGGCGGTTTCGCTGGCAATCAAACCCACCGCCGAATCCCCGGTCTTGGGAATGATTTCATACGCAGCGTAATCCGGAGCGATTTGCCGATTGGGATCGAGAATATCCTGCAGCAAGGTTTCCGGTGAACGAGCATTGGCCCCCGCTAGGTCCGGGCCCACGCGCTGTCCCTGACCCTGAAGAGAATGACAGCCCAGACACAGGCGCGACACGATGGCTGCACCCCGACCCGGTTGCCCGGTCAAAGTCAGCGCCGGACGGTAAGACTCCAGCACGGTCGAACGGCCCACCGTGGAGACCGCCGGTCGAGGGACCGGCCGCATCGGTCCCGAAGCCGATGGTACGAAGCGGAGCGAGGCGGCGAAGACCGTCGAACGCGAACTGCTGGCGATGGCCAGACGAACCCATCGGTCTTCGTGGCGCTCAGCCAATCGGCGCAAGGCAGGCTCTCGGTTGGATTCCGAGGCGATGCTTCCCAGAGCCAAACCCAGTTGCATCGCTGCCGCCACGTCGGGCTCGTCGCAGCGTCCCAGCATGGCGTCGATTAACGCACGGGCCGAGGCTGATTCTTGCTCTGCGGGCGACCTCCGGGCCAACTCTTCTCCAGCCACCTGTGCCGCGGCCCCACGGAGACGTGCGTTGGGATCAGCCAGCAACCGCGCTAACCATTGCAAATCCTCTCCACCGAGTAACAACCAGGTCTTCAGCGCCGCCACACGGGATTCCGGACGATTCCATCGATTCACCGCCGATTGAAGCGGCCCCAAAGCCTCGGATCCCCCTCGCTCCCCCAACAAACGTCGAGCCGTGTCACGGCGCCAGCCATTGGCCGTATCGAGCGAAGCCACCAGCGAGGCCACCGATGCGTCGGCACGGAACGGCGGGCCTTGAGATGCGCGACGTTGACCTTCTCGCCCGATGCGCCAGATGCGCCCATGTGCCTTGCCCTCAGACCAATCGACCCGGGCACGGGTGTCCTTGGCCACCCAATCGGGATGCTCCACAAACCGTCGGTAAAAATCGGCCACATACAGCGCCCCGTCGGGACCGCTCGCAAGTTGGACGGGGTGAAACCACGGATCCGATCCGGCGAGAAACTCCGAGCCCACTTCCCGACGTTCCGCCCGAAAGGTCGCTCCATCGGGCACCAGCACGCGGCGATGCACCAAGTTGCGTAAACTCTCTCCCACGAAAGCATCGCCTCGATAAGCTTCGCCCAACGCGTTGCCATGGAAGAGGTGCAAGCCGCTCAGGGCGTTAAAATGCTGACCGGATTCGTTATTGAAGACCTGAGGTGCCGGAGTCTTTGGAAAGATCTCGCCCCGGTCCCCCGGAGGCAGGAGATCGGCCAATGGGTCCACCGCTGCCAGCACCGTTGAGCGCGACAAGAACGCATCGGGAATAACTTCGTGCCGGATGGGAATGGTGTTCCAAGAAAGGAAACGGTTGCCCCAATCGTCGCCTGCCAAACCGAACTGGCTGCGGCCGGCCACCGTCTCAAACACGCCCGTGTCTGGACGGAAACGGAAATCGCGCCCCCTCAGGGACTGCACCGGATCTTGAGGACGGCGCTTGGATTGGATCGCGCCATCACTGCGCCCGTTGGCACCATAAACCCAACCATCGAGGCCCCAACGCAACCCGTTGGCCCGGAGTTGTTGATTGCCTGTCCCAAACCCGGTGAAGAGCACCTCGGTGACATCGGCACGCCCATCCCCATCGGTGTCCCGCAAGAACAGCAAATCAGGGGCAGCGGTGACCAGAATTCCATCCCGATAGGGCACTACAGAATTTGGAAACGGCAACCCTTGAGCGAACACCGTGGCCCGTTCGTAGCGGCCGTCTCCGTCCCGGTCTTCGAGGCGTCGGATTGTCCCTCCATCGCCGGCGTTGGGATAATCCCGCATCTCCGCCACGAACAGGAATCCAGCCGCATCCCAGGCCATCGCCACCGGGCTAATGACCTGAGGTTCGGAGGCCACCCAATCCATTTCTAATGACGCATCGGCTAGGTGCAAGAGGGCCCGCTCAGCATCCGGAGTCCGTGGACCGTCGATCACCGATGGAACCAATGGTGTCGAGGATTTCGGCAATCCTGAAT
>SXXZ01000064.1 GCA_005789375.1 Verrucomicrobiales bacterium
AGCTCTTGGTGAATGAGGGCGATTCCCAACCCGAGAGCCTCTTCCACAGACCGTAGGGGCGCTGGAACCCCGTCGATTCGGATCTCACCGCTGTCGGAGGTTTGCACTCCGGCGAGGATCTTCATCAGGGTGCTCTTGCCCGCACCGTTCTCACCGATGACGGCGACGACCTCGCCCCGGCTCACGGTCAGGCTCACGCCCTTGAGCGCCCGCACGCCGGGGAACGACTTGGTCAGCGAACGGGCTTCCAGCAGGACAGGGGGCATGAGCGATGCGGGCTGCGCAAAGGGTCAGTGAGCGGGTTACTTGCCGCCGACCTTTGACTTTAGATCGGTCCAGAAGGCATCGACCGTGTCCTTGCGGATTTGCCGGGCCGGGATGTCGATAAACTTGCTGGCGGGGATGGCTTCAGGCTTGCCGGCGAGCACGTCGTTGAGCACTTCCACCGACTTGTAGCCGTACATATAGGGGTTCTGGACAACGGTGCCGTGCACAGTGCCCTTTTGGATACCGTCGAGCGTGGCGTCGTCTTCATCAAAGGCGACCACCTTTACCTTGTTGAGCTTGCCGGCCTGAGCCAAGGCCTCCAGCAGCAGAGGAGGGTTGTAGGCGAAGAGGCCCACCATGCAATTGAGGTCGGGGTACTTGGCGAGCGCGTCCTCGGCATTGGCCTTGCCCTTGGCGCGGTCGAACTGGTCGGTGAGCGTGCCGAGGATTTTGAAGCCATTGCCCTCAAGCACGGTGCCGGGGGCGTCGTAATTGGCGGGGTTTTCTGGACGTCCCAAGATGGCGTCGATGGTGCCCTGACGGCGGCGCTTAGAATTGTCCTGCTCGAGTCGACCAATGAAGATCATCACGGAGCCGCCCTTCGGCATGGCCTCGCGCACGAGGTCTCCGCACATGCGGCCGGCCTTGTAGTTGTCCATGCCGATGTACACCAAGCGGTCGCTGTTCGGCGCATCGGAATCGTGGGTCAGCACCTTGGCCCGGCGGGCGGCGGTGTTGAGCAAGTCGGTTTGGTTGGCAGGATCAATGGGGCTGACCGCAATGCCGTCCACGCCCTTGGTGAGCAGGTCCTCGATCATGCGTTTTTGGTCGCTGATGCCTTCCACAGGCATGAGGGTCTGGGCATCTACACCGAACTTTTCGCCGGCGGCCTTCACACCCGCTGAAGCGATGGTCCAGAACGAGGCTACGCCGTTGGATACGAAGGCGATTTTGCGCTTCTTGCCGCCGCTCGAAGAAGTTCCGGTGGCACCGTCGGAAGCGCTCGAGGCTGCCGAATCGGCCGGCTTGTTGCAGGCGGTGAGCCCGAGCAGCAGCGCGGTCCACACCGAGAGGGAGAGGATTCGATTCATGGGAGAGTGTTTAGGAAATAGGGGGAGTGGGTTGGAAAACCAAGGTCAGCAGACGGTCATCCCTCCGTTGACGTGCAGGGTCTGGCCGGTGACGAACGACGAGGCGTTGCTCGCCAAGTACACCACCGTGCCGTCGAGGTCAGACGGAACGCCCCATCGGTTGACGGGGATGAGTGACCGGTAGCCGTCTTTCAGTTCTTGGGGGTCGTTCTCATGACGTTCTACGGGGATCCATCCCGGGGCGATCATGTTGACGGTGATGCCGTGCGGAGCCAGTTCTCCGGCCAGACTGCGGTGGAAACCATTTTGTCCACCCTTGGCCGCGACGTAGGCCGTAAAATTAGGGACACCCCGCGTCACCACTTCGGATCCGATGTTGATGATGCGACCCCAGCGCTGAGCCTTCATGTGACCAACACAGGCCTTGGTGAGCAGCACCGGGCTTTTGATGAAGAAATCAACCATCCGCTGGTAGAACGCCCAGTCGTACTCCTCGATGGGCTTCTGCGGTTGTTCGCAAGTGGCGTTCAGCACCATGATGTCGACCGCTCCCAAGGTGCCCTGAATCTCGGAAATCATCCGTTGCACTTGCACCTCGTCGGTCACATCGGCCTGAAAGAGCGCTCCTTGAAGGCCCTCCGCCTGAAACTCCGCGAAGGCCTCCTGGGCCCGCTGCGCGTTGTTCGCGTAATTGAGGGCGACTTTGGCTCCGGCCTGTCCCAGGGCCTTGGCCATGCAGCGGCCGAGACCGGTGGTGCTGCCCGTCACGAGGGCGACTCGGCCGGCGAGAGAGAAGGAAGCGGGAAGTGATTCAGGCATGGGAATGCAGGAGGGATGGCTGTGCGTTGGCGAGGTCAGTGTGAACCCCACGAGATTGGCCGGATTGCGTCCGACGTCAACGCGGCGAAGTGGAGTCGGGGAAATTCGATCCGACGAAGGGGAGGCGGCTTTGCTTGTCGCCCGCGTCCGTCCATCACTCGCAGCCGGTTTAAAAACTCAGGAGGGTCCTGATTTGGGGTAAACAGGCCTTAGGTTTTGGCGCAAACAGGCCTCAGGCAAGGAGCAAGCGCTCGGCCAGTTGCTCCACGGACCGATCGTTCGTTGCTCCCTTCCAGTTCAGTTCACCCATCCACCAATTGCGCACGTAGCCCCGGCGGTCGATGACGTAGACCGTGGGCCACATCGTCGTTCCCCAAGCCTCCCAATTGGCGCTTTTGGTATCCACCAGTACCGGGAATTCGAAGCCAGCCTTGCGGGCGGCGGCCAGCACCTTGCTCGTGTCCCGCTCATCTTCAGTCTCCGGTGTTTGAATACCGACCACCACGATGCCCTTGTCGCGCAACGTCCGGTGCCATCGGTTGTAGATAGCGAAGTTCGCATGGCAGTTGTGGCACTGGAATGCATAGAAGTGGAGCAGCACCACAGAGCCCCGCAGTTCGGACAGACGGATGGCGCGGTCATCGAGCCACACGCCCGAATCCACCAGTTCTGGGGCCATGGGATACACCCGTTGGAAGGCGGTGGTTTCCCGGAGTTCGCCCAAGGCCTCGCGCCAGAGCGACCGCTGTTCGGTGGTGAGCCAGCGATCGGAGGCCGTCTGCTCGGCTTGGCGGAAACGGGACAGCGCCGCGGCGTAACGGGTCCGCCCGGCTGAACCGAGGGATCCGACTTGGTTCAAGGCCCGATCGGAGTTCTCGAAGAGGGTCTGAAGCTTCGTGGTTTGTTCGGGGTTGAGGTTGAGAAACTCGGCGACATCCGGACGCAGGAAGGCTCGAGCCCCTTGGGCCTGCAGCTCTAGTTGTCGGAGGCGGGCCACAGCGACTCCACCCATGCGGCGGCGCAGCTCGGATACGACGGCGGTCTCGGCCTTGGCGATCGATTCGCGCTGCTCGGTCGATGGCTGGTTACGCCATCGCATCCAGGGTGCGCTGACCTTGCGAAGGAACTGGTCGAATGCCGGTTCGATGTCCGATGGGATTCCTAGTTCTTTCTGCCCTTCCTCCGAGTGGACCATGGCCAGCAGTGTTTGGGGCACGCGAACCAGGCCGGGGGACAGGTCCTTGGGTCGGAGTGTGTGGGCAGGGACCGGCCGCTCCGTCGAGGCCCCGAGTTCGCCGGTGGCGAGCGTCGCCCCGGCGAGGGCCATCCAGCGCAAGTGACGCCGCAACACCGGGTCGCCGTTACCCGATCGTTCGGTGTTGCGGTGGGCATCCAGGGAGCCTCTGTGCGGCCAAGGGATCATTATTAATCGAGGTAATTCGGTTCCGGTAATGTTGCAAGTTGAGTCGACGACGCTACTTCCACGACGACAGAAAGGCCACTAGGTCCCGCAGTTCGCGGGGGCTCAACACCTCGCCCATCGGCGGCATCACCGACTGGGCATTGGCCGAGCGGGATGCGATGTCAGAAGTCGGAACAGTCCGCACTTCGCCGGAGATCAGGCCGAGCCGGAGACGGCCTTCGCGCTCCTGGAGCAGCAGGCCGTCGAGGGTTTCCCCTCCTTTCAAGGTCAGGCTCACGGTGGCGTAGCCCTCGGCAATGCGGGCGCTGGGATCGAGGAGGGATTCTAGTAGGGTTTCTGGCGTTGCGCGCTGGCCGATGCCTTGGAGGACTGGTCCGGCTTGTTGCCCTTCGCCCCCGGCGTTGTGGCATCGGGCACATTGGCCCTGCACCGAACCTTGGAAGAGTCGGCGTCCGGCCTCGGGGTTCCCACCGGCTAGGAGTGCCCGGGATTTCTGCTCGGGATGCGCCTGTTCCCAATCTTTGGCCCGGGCGGCGAGGTGGGCGTGGCCGTGCTGGCGGAGGGCTTCCTGCACATCGAGGATCAAGGCTTGAGGCAAAGTGCCTGAAGTGAGGCGGTCGAATTGTTGAGTCAGCAGGGCCGTGGCGTCGGGTTCCGGGCGTTGGGTCAGCAGTCGCAAGAGCCATTGTTGTTCGCCCACGGTCGCTGTGCCCCACTGTTTGCGGGCGTACTCGAAGAACTTCGCGGGCGCTCGCTCTGCCTGAATTTCCAGGGCCGCTTGCCGCAATTCCTCGGGTTTAGATTCTGTCAGGCGTTGCACCAACTCCGGGAGTTCGGGGCCCTGGGCGCGCGCCAA
>SXXZ01000065.1 GCA_005789375.1 Verrucomicrobiales bacterium
ATCCCACCGCGAAGACGGTGCATTTTTCTGCCGATGGTCCTAGTCAAGAGGTCTGGCTCTTGCCCGCACCCGGTGGCGGTGTGATCTGGTTGTACCAACGGGAGCGCCTCCACCGAGAATTGGAGGTTCAGGTCAATCGCTCGCTGGTGCCGCAAGGATACCGAGCGCAATTGGTATCCCAGCGCGATCCGGTTTCGGGAGTGGAGAATCTTCAAGCGTCCATGGGTGTGGCGTTACCCGGTTGGGCGCTTCGACTCGACACCTCGGTGGCGACAGCCGAACTGGCTGGATCGGCCCGTAGGCAAGCCGCCCTCCAAATCACCTCGGCGGCCAGCGCGGTGATCTTGGGAGCGGTTTTGAGCATCCTGGCGGTGCGCCGTTTTCTGCAGCGTGTCCGCCTGACTGAGGTACGCCATGACTTCCTGACCACTGTCTCCCACGAATTGCGCACCCCCATGACTTCCATTCGGATGCTTATCGATACCTTGGTGGCCGACCCGGATCTTCAACCCGATCGAACCCGGGCCTATTTGGAAGTCGTCTCCCGTGAAACACTTCGACTGGGCCGCTTGGTCGACGACTACCTCACCTTCGCCCGACTAGAACGCGGCGGCATGAATTATGATTTCCAGCCCACGGCCCCGGAAACCGTGGTCGAGGCCGCGGTGCGCAGCGTCGAGTCGCGATTCGCTGCTCCGGGCTGCGACTTCCGCACCGAGATCGCTCGTGAGCTCCCCCTGATTCAGGCCGATGCTCCGTCGCTCACCACCGCGCTGTTGAACTTGCTTGAGAACGCCCACAAATACACCGGTGCCGATAAGCGTATTCTGCTCACCGTTACCCGCTCCGGTTCCACCCTCTGTTTTGCGGTCACTGACAACGGTCGCGGCTTCGACCCTCGGCAGCGGTCTCGCATCTTCGAAAAATTCTACCGCGCTGAAGGGCCTGGGAGTCCTGTCACCGGTGCGGGTCTGGGTCTCCATATCGTAAAGTCCATCGTCGAGGCCCATGGAGGCCAGGTGGAGGTGGAGACGACACCGGGCGAAGGAAGCCGCTTCGCCATCCATATACCGGTGGTTGCTGCGAACACAGAAAGGCACCTTGAAACCTGAACTCATTTTGGTGATCGAAGATGACGCCGCCATCCTCTTTGGCCTGCGCGATAATCTTCAACGCGCCGGCTACGAGGTGCGCTCGGCGGGCGACGGCCATCAAGGGTTAGAATTGGCGCGGACCTTGCGGCCTCATTTGGTGCTGCTGGACCTGATGCTACCCGGTTTGTCCGGTCACGAGGTCTGCCGCCGGATTCGTGTCGATGGGCTCGAGATGCCAGTGGTTATGCTGACGGCTTTAGGTGAAGAAGCCCAAGTGGTTCGGGGCCTGAATCTTGGGGCCGACGATTACGTCACCAAGCCCTTCGGGATCGGTGAATTGATGGCTCGGATCGCCGCATTGTTGCGCCGTCACCGCCGGGTCATTCCCGATGTCGTGACCATCGGTTCGCTCGAAGTCGACCGCGGAGCGCGGCGGGTGAGCCGGGAGGGTGTGGAGATCGAATTGACCCCCAAGGAATATGGACTGCTGGAATTCTTCACCCGCAAGTCTGGCCGGGCACTCACGCGCGAGCAAATTCTCGATGCCGTCTGGGGAGACTCGGCCGCCGTCACCGACCGCAGCGTGGATCGCGCCGTCACCACGTTGCGTTCCAAGATCGAAGAAAACCCCAACCGCCCGAGCCTCATCCAGACCGTGCCTCAGGTGGGATATCGTTTCGAAGGCTAACACGTCGAAGGCTAACACGTCGAAGGCTAACACGTCGAAGGCCAACACTTCGAAGGGGAACACTTAGAAGATTAAAACCCGGTCCGATAAAATGTTTTGAGCGTCATCAGGTGGTAACAACGGAGTCCGATGCTGAGGATCTTATGAAACTCCAAGGTCTTGCTCAAAGACTCCTGACTTCAACACTCCACCTCCACCTCCACCTCCGTCTGCACCTCCGCCAGCACCTCCGCAATCGCCTGATGATCCTCGGGTTGGCCTTAATGGCGAGCAACCCAACTCCGGTCGGTGGCCGCCTCATGGCCGCTTCTTCAACCACCTCGCCGCTGCCAAAAATCGTCGGCGGCCACTCGGCACCCAAAGGCGCGTATCCCTGGATGAGCGCTCTGGTCCTGCGAGGGCAAACCCCGGCCAAAGGGCAATTTTGCGGCGGTGCGCTCATTCATCCCCAGTGGGTCTTGTCGGCGGCACACTGCGTCGAAGACATGTCGGCCTCTTCGGTCGATGTGCTGGTGGGTGGCTATGACTTGCAGTCATCCAGCGACGGCACGCGGGTCTCGGTTTCCCAGATCATCATTCACCCCCGCTTCAGCACGGTGAAGGGCGCCTTGGTCAACGACTTTGCCTTGCTCAAGCTCTCCAAACCGCTCACCGGAGTGCCAGTGCTGTCGCTGGTGGACGCCGCAAGCCAAGTTGCTCCCGGAACCCCGGTGAAGGGCATGGGATGGGGCACCACCTCGGAGGCTGGCCGGCCGTCGGCGATCTTGTTGGAGGTCGACATGAACCTCGTCAGCTTGGCCGATGCTTCCCAGATTTATCCGGGGTTGTCACAAGCCCACCTCGCGGCCGGAGTTCCCGGAGGCGGCCGGGACACCTGCCAGGGCGACAGCGGCGGGCCACTGGTGGTCTCCGATGGTCGGGGCGGTTGGTGCCATGCCGGCACGGTGAGCTTCGGAGACGGTTGTGGTCGCGATGGCACCCCGGGCATTTACGGCAACACAATCAACTACCGGTCGTGGATCTTGCAGCAAATCGAGACCTCGGTCCCGGTAGCCACCGACGACCACGGCAACACCGCCGCCACGGCCACTGCGGTGGCATGGAATGCACCCACGCGCGGCGTTCTAGAAACCACCAGCGACCAAGACTGGTTTCGCCTCGAAGCCAGTGGATCGGTGACACTGAACCTTGTTAGTTCCGGGACCAACGATGTCCAAGGCACCTTAATCAACGCTTCGGGAGCCGTCCTCGCTCAGGATAACAACAGCGCCGGGGCTCCCAACTTCCTCATCGTTACCAATGTGGCCGCAGGCACCTACTTCTTAAAAGTGACGGGCACGGGTTTATCGAAGGGCTCCTATACGGTCCTCGCCAAGTGGACGGCGGCGCCAGTGACAGTTGGGGCTCCGGAAATCGGGTTGCTGGGTTTAAATTCAACACCCATCCCCGATGGGGCCCTGACAGCCAAGACCACCGATGGCACCGACTTTGGTGAGGTCGATCTGAGTAACGGCTCTCGCTCAACCTCCTTCTCCGTTCGCAATACCGGCAAGGCCACGCTCACCCTGGGGACTGTGCAGCTCAGCGGTTCGGGCGCGGCTCAATTCCGAGTGACCACCCAGGTGCCGTCCACGGTCGCCGCCGGTCGTTCGGCCGCATTCCAAATCACCTACAATCCGACGACGGTAGGCCGCCACCAGGCGTCGGTCAGCCTCTCCAACAATGATGCCAACGAGTCTTCGTATGACTTCGTTATTGTCGGCTCTGGAACCTCTAGCACCGATGACGTGGGGAACACCCCGGCGACGGCCACGCGCGTGGCGGTACCCTCGACCACCCCGGCTCGACTCAACGTTGCCCAAGATCAAGACGTCTTCCGATTCGTTTTGTCCCAGGCCGCCACCGTGTCGCTGACCAGCACCGGTTCGCTGAATACCCGGGGAACCTTGTGGGATGCCATTGGCCAGACGGTAGCCGAAGACGACGACCTGGGTGTCGGCTCCAACTTCCGCATCCGTCGCAAGTTGTCGGCGGGGACCTACTATATCTTCGTTCGGGGCTCCTCGGGCACCGAGACGGGCGCCTACGGACTCCAGATCACCCAGTAATTCTGAGTGTCACGCCGACCGCTCTGCCTCGAATGCCATGAACTCCACCAAAGCTATTCTCATTTTGTTGGGTCTAATCGTGGGACTGAACCTCGGACTGCGCCGCTCTTGGGGTCCCGAAGAGGTGTCAGATCGGAGTGATTCAACCGATGTGGACCGCTCCGGGGGTGCGATGGAAAGCCATCCATCCGATTCGGTTCGCTCATCGAATTTTTCAAGCGACGGATTTGATGCGCGAAGCCGAGGCCACGGTTCCCGGTGGGCGCCCTCTTCGATTTCCGAGGCTCCACTCACCGGATCGGTGATGGATGCGGAATTGCAGGACCTGTCATTGCAGGACTTTTCACTGCAGGACCTGTCATCGCTGGTTCAGGGCTTCGAACTGGCAGCCACGCCTGAGCAGCAGGGTCTGTGGGCCGACCGCATCGCCGCTTCGGGCGGAACGGCAGCCGTCGATGCCCTCATCCAAGCCGTGACTCAAGCCAGTCTTAACCCGAAGTCTCCTGAAGAAGCCGAAGTCCTTCGGGAGGCCTTCAAAGGGTTCTCCACCGAAGACGAAATGGCGGCCCTGGCGATGAGCTTGGTGCAAACCCAAGATATCGATCTCATCGAAGCGGTGGTCGACACCCTCGCCCGCGGCGCTCGTTCGTCCACGGTCGAACAGTTGGTTCGGCTTCATGACGAGGCATCTGCATCAACCACGTCAGCCACGGCCCAAGCAGCCCTGGGGTGGGCCATTGAACGCATCCGAAATCCGGAGGCCTCACACGCCTTGGTTCGGTTGGTGGGCAATGCGGAACGACCGGAGTTGGCTCATGCAGGAATCATTGCGCTGTCGTCGATCCAAACTCAGGCGATCCGTGAGCCAGACCCATCACCGTGAACGGGCTTAAACCATTTCAGACCGTTTACCTCCCCCCTTGGACACGGCGTGTCGTCCTCACGACTCGCCCTTTTTAGCGTGCCGATTCTCCCGATTTCAAATCGGCCTCCGTCAGCACGATCCGGCGCACCACCGTCCGCTCGTCGCTGGTATAAAGGACATGAATTTTTCCATCCCGCGTCTGTAAGGCGGTGGGATAGCCAAAGTCGCCCTTCGGATCGGTCTCCAAGTCGAGGCGTCGTGAAAAGGTCTTCGCGCCATCCACCGACAACGCAGCTGTCAGTGGGGTTCGGTTCGTGAAGCTGTGATTGTAGACCAGCAGGTGATGTCCGGAGTTCAGTCTCAAGAAATCCACGGCGGCATTGGGATTGGGCAGCGCGCTGTCGGTGCCCTTGCTCCAGGTGCGTCCGCCGTCCCGCGACTCGGTGCGTACCATCCAACCGTCTGGACGACCCTCGTAATCCCCGCCTCGCCGGCAGAAGGCCAGCAGGTGATCGCCTTGGAGGACTGCCGGTGCGGGCTGGATGTTGCCCAGGCGAGAACCAATGCGGTTGCTTTCAGTCCATGTCCTTTTGGTCGGATCGTATCGGAGAAAGAAAGAACGGTTGCGCGGGTCATCCAGCTCCGGGTCGGTACCGATTTCTTGATACACCGGCAGCAACCACTGGCCGTCTGTCAGCAGGACAGGTCGGTTGCGAACCATGGTGCCGGCCTCGAAGGTCACCTGAAAGGGTTCGGACCACGTCTTGGCTCCATCGCGAGAAATTTTCGCAGTGATGCGCGAATCGCTCCAAAGCTCGCCGTAGCGGGTGACGTAAAAGAGCCAAACCACGCGGTCGGGAGCCTCCCAGATCACCGCATTGCCCAGCGCGTGGAAGGGGTTGCTGGCGATGGATACCGGTTTCGACCATCGACCCATGCCTGCCTTCAGGCGCGAACCGAAGACAGCCGCCTGGTTGTCCTTGTACTCGCCCCGTCCGCTGAAAAAGACCACGAAGAGGTCGCCGTTGTGCAGTTCGGTGAAGCTCGCCGGGTGCTTGTAGTCGCCGGTCTTAATCTCGGGCCCGAAGAGTCGTTCCCGCTCAAGGGCAGGCACCGGCAGTGCGCCGAGCGCAGCCAGAACAAGGATGGCTGCGAACTTCGCACATCGCTCCAAAGGTTTCCGCAGACGAGTCATGCCGAAGAGGAGACCAACAACGGAAAACGAAGGAATCACGAAATTCGGAGAACACGGAGCTTTCCTGAAATGAGGGGAGGCTCTAAACAGCGCCCCCCGCTGACGTCATGCTTGATCAATTCATCACCCGCATCGCTGCCGAGTTGAACCTGCCGGCCACTAAGGTTTCGGCCACCGCTCGCCTGCTGGGTGAGAGTGCGACCGTGCCCTTTATCGCCCGATATCGAAAGGAAGTGACTGGAAGCCTGGATGAGGTGGCCATCACATCCATTCGCGACCGCCTGGCCCAACTCACGGAATTGGAGCAGCGCCGTGAAGCGATTTTGAAATCGTTGGCCGAGCGGCAATTGCTAAGCGAAGTCCTGAAGGTAGCCGTGGAAGGGGCCGATACCCTCTCCGCCCTTGAAGACTTGTACGCCCCGTTCCGCCCGAAGCGCCGTACTCGCGCGACTATTGCCAAGGAAGCGGGCTTGGAACCGTTGGCAGATCAACTTTTTAACGAACAGGCCACGGTCGATCCGCTGGCCGTTGCGGTGGCGTTCGTGAGTGCTGAGAAATTAGTACCTGACGTGGCGGCGGCCTTGGCCGGTGCTCGGGATATTCTCGCCGAGCGTTTCAGCGAGGATGCCAGTACGCGCTCTCGTCTTCGGGAGCTCTATTGGGAATCGGCCCAGGTACGATCCAAGGTGATGACGGGCAAGGAAACCGAAGGGGCCAAATTTAAGGACTACTTCGACTGGACCGAGCCCGTCTCCAAGATTCCCAGTCACCGGATGCTGGCCATGCGCCGGGGTGAAGAGGAGGGGGTGCTGCTCGTTCGCATTACGCCCCTAGAAGAGTCGGCGATCGCCATCCTCCAGGGGCTCTTCGTCAAGGCCCGTAGCACACCCGGAGCCGAGCAGGTGCGCCTGGCGGCCGTGGACAGCTTTAAGCGCCTGGTGGGATTCTCTATCGAGGCCGAGGTGCGCATTGAGTCCAAGAAACGGGCGGATTTGGAAGCAATTCGAGTGTTCTCCGAGAACCTCCGGGAACTGCTGCTGGCACCGGCTCTCGGCCAAAAGAACGTGCTCGCTCTGGACCCCGGATTCCGGACGGGCTGCAAGACCGTGGTGCTCGATCGCCAGGGCAAGCTGCTGCATCAAGATGTCATTTACGCCACCGCGGGTGGAGCACAGCAGGTAGCGCAGGCGGGAGAGAAAGTTCGAGAGTTTGTGACGCGGTTTGGGATCGAGGCCATCGCCATCGGCAACGGAACAGCCAGTCGCGAGACAGAGCAGTTCATTCGATCCCTGCACTTGGCGGCGAACATCCCTGTGGTCCTTGTGAACGAGAGCGGCGCCTCGATTTATTCGGCGAGCGAGGTGGCCCGTGAAGAATTCCCCGATCAAGACCTGACAGTCCGGGGTTCGGTGAGCATTGGTCGTCGCCTAATGGACCCGCTGGCCGAATTGGTGAAGCTCGATCCAAAGTCCAGTGGTGTCGGCCAGTACCAGCACGATGTGGATCCCAATGCCCTCCAGCGCGGTCTGGATGACGTCGTCGTGTCGTGTGTAAATCGGGTGGGTGTCGAACTGAACACCGCCAGCAAGCAATTGCTCAGCTATGTGTCCGGTCTGGGTCCATCGCTGGCGGCCAACATTGTCAGCCATCGCAACGAGCACGGGCCGTTTCGCTCCCGCAAGGAAGTGCTCAAGGTATCCCGCCTGGGCCCGAAGGCCTTCGAGCAATGCGCCGGATTTCTCCGCATTCATGAGGCTGAGAATCCTCTGGATTCGAGCGCGGTTCATCCGGAGCGCTACGAATTGGTCGATGCCATGGCCAGTGATCTCGGGTGCGCCGTGAGCGACCTGGTGCGTGACGGGGGGCTTCGCGGCAAGATCCATCCTGAGAAGTACGTCACCAGCGAAGTGGGTTTACCGACGCTGAAGGACATTTTGGAGGAGTTGGCCAGGCCCGGACGCGATCCCCGCCAAGGTTTCGAGGTGTTCGCTTTTCAGGAGGGGGTTGAAAAAATCGAACAGCTTCAGCCAGGTATGAAGCTGCCGGGTATCGTGACCAATGTGACGGCCTTCGGAGCGTTTGTGGATATCGGTGTGCACCAAGATGGATTGGTTCACGTCAGTCAGTTGGCAGACC
>SXXZ01000066.1 GCA_005789375.1 Verrucomicrobiales bacterium
CGACGAAACGATCGTCGCGCACATGAAGCGCGCTCACAATTTAATGATCGGCGAACGTACCGCCGAGGAGATCAAGATCCGTGTCGGGTCGGCGTTTCCGTTGGACCAGGAATTGACCATGGAGGTGAAGGGCCGCGACCTTAGTGCGGGCCTCCCCAAGACGGTCCTCATCCGGTCCGAAGAAATCAGAGCCGCCCTACAAGAACCGCTCTCGAGTATTTTGGAGTCTGTCCGTATCACGTTAGAACGATGCCCGCCGGAATTGTCTGCCGACTTGGTAGACAAGGGCATCATGATGGCCGGCGGTGGAGCGCTGTTGCGCAACATCGACCGCTTGGTCTCTCAAGAAACCGGTCTTCCGGTCCACATCGCCGACGATCCGTTGAGCGCCGTGGCCACGGGCACCGGACGTGTGCTGCAGGAACTTTCCTTCCTCCGAAGAGTCGCTTCTTCCACGACTACCTGATCTCCCCGGGGTTCGTTCGTCCGTCACCGGATCGAACGTGCTGAAGCGGACCCATTACCTTGCATTGGCCGGCGTAGGACTCCTCACGCTGAGCCTACTGAACTTGCCTGCCTCTCTCCAGACGCAGGTCAAGTCGGCTATTGGCGCATCGTTTCTGCCTCTCTTCGGCATCCGAGCGGCCGCAGATAACTTGCTCGACCGGGCTGGTTATCAAGTCCTCCCCCGCTCCACGTTGATTGACAACCTCTTGCGCCTAGAGCGTGAGAACGCCGAGCTCCGGGTCTCAGCTCTGCAGGGGGCGGATGCCCTGGCAGAGAATCAGCGGCTGCGGAGCGCGATCGGAGCGGCCCCTCGCGGACCCTGGCACCTCAAGCTGGCGCGAGTGGTGGGACGAGACCCAACAACCTGGTGGAGAACGATCCAAGTCAATCTGGGATCCCGGGATAACTTGAAACCCGACCAAGTCGTGATGAGCGGCGCGGGCCTCGTTGGCCGAATTAGCCAGACAGGCCTGAGTCATTCCCAGGTCGCCCTAGTCGGTGATGCCGAATGTGGGGTGGCGGTCGTGGTCAAGGAGACCCGCGATCTGGGAATCATCAAACCCGGGCAAACCCTTTCAGGCGATGGTGGGTTGGTGGAAATGACCCTTCTGCAGAACTGCCCAGGAATTATGGCCGGTCAGGTGGTGCTCACCAGCGGCTTAGGCGGGGTCTTTCCGGCAGGTCTCCCGGTCGGAACCATTGTCGACACCCGGAACGAGGACGGCAACGTATTCACCACCGCCCGAGTTCGCCTGACTGCCAATCTCAACCGACTCGAAGAGGTGTGGGTGTTGCAACCATGAACCGCTTCACCCTAATCCTGCTCTTCCTGGTGACATGGCTGTCGGTGTTCGCCCAGACCCAGTTTTCAGGGCTTCGACTATGGCTCACCGTCCCGATGGCGCTCAGTCCGGCGCTCATTTGCTATGCGGCCTTGACCCACGGCTTTGGGATTACCGTTTCCCTGGCCGTCTTGAGCGGTCTCTGGGCTGACTCCCTGTCCGCCTCACCTCTGGGGATGAGTGTCATGCCTTTGTTTCTGTTGGGATTCACCCTGCAATTGCAGCGTCACCTCATCCTTCGCGACCAGGGTTTTGCTCAGTTCTGGATCGGATTGGGAGCCGGGGCCGGCGTGCCTCTCCTTACCCTGGGGATCCTTTCCCTCACCGGATCCCAACCCGTCACCGGCCGGTTCACTTTTATCCAACTACTCATACTGGGCCTACTCAATGGCATCGCTTGCCCAGTCCTCTTCCGGATATTCGATTTGCTCCACCGGAGCTTCGACTACCGCCCGCTGACAACCTCCAGCTTCCGGGCTGATCGAGAAACCGTCCGGGGTCGCCAATTTCGCCTGCGTTGAACCATGCTCATCTTCGACCAGTTCAACAAAGGAGAGCGGCCATTGAGATGGATGGCTGGCGTAGTGGGTGCAGGCCTGGTGCTATTGCTTATCGGGCTCCTGCGGGTGCAAATCTTTGGCCACCATCGCTTTGAGCAGTCCCTGCAAACCCAGAGTTTTCAGTCGGTGCGGGTTCCCGCCCTCCGAGGTCGCATCCTCGACCGGCAGGGACGTGAATGCGTAGGAAATGTCCCCCGTTACCGCTTGGACGTGTATCTCGAAACCCTGAGCCGAGACTTCACACGCGAATACGGACGACTGCGCCGCGAGGTCGTGGCAGCGCGCGGAGGCACCAATACTCTTACCCCCGGACTTTGGGATCGGATGATGTCGAAGCTCCGCCGCGATCAACCCCGGGTCCTGATCCGCCCCGAGGAGAACACCCTCCTCTGGAGGCAGGCCCGCTACAACGTCCTGAGCAATGTGGTCTCCCGGGTCGCCGCCAAGGTCGGACTACCTCTGACACTCACCGAATCGGAACTGCACCGACACTGGGCCAACAGTCGTGCCCTGCCGCTGGCCGTGCTCAAGAAACTGACTCCGCAACAGGTCTCGCTTCTAACCGAGCAATCTTGGTCTATCCGGGGAATTAGCATCGAACTGCAGGCGGTCCGTCATTATCCGCAGGGACCTTTGGCCGCACACACACTGGGGTATTTGGTTCGCGCGGATGATTTCGAAGGCGAGGAAGGCGAATCCTTCGACTACCGCCTGCGGGATTATCGAGGGGCCGCCGGTCTGGAAGCAGCCTTCGACACCGCCCTCCGAGGCACTTCGGGCTCCAAGAGCATCCTCGTCAACAGCGATGGGTATCGGGTCGGAGAGACCATAACCACGGCGCCAGTGCCCGGACAGAACCTGATCACCACCCTCGACATCGAGGTCCAGAAAGCAACCGAGTCAGCGCTGTCTGCAGTGAGCGGCGAGGAACGGGGCGCAGTGGTCGTACTGGACGTCCGCAATGGGGATGTCTTGGCCGTGGCCAGCGCCCCAAGCTTCGATCCGGGCGAATGGATCGATGGGATCAGCCGGGCCCGGTGGACCAACTACTACGATGTCCCGAAGCGGACACCCCTAATGAACCGCGCCACCGACGGCGCTTATTCCCCTGGTTCGACTTTCAAGATCGTGACCGCCTTGGCCGCCTTGGAGAACGGGTTGGACCCCGATCGAGTGCAAATTGTCGAAGCCAACCCCTCCAAACCGGGCAAGGGCCTCTACAACCGCGCGAACATCAAAATCGAGGACACCGCACCGCCGGGTCCCTACGACTTTCGTCGCGCTTTCATTCGATCCTCCAACGCCTACTTCATCCAGCTAGGACTCGACGCCGGCTACGACCGCCTGCTCGCCACGGCCCACCGATTCCACTTCGGAGAACAGACACGCATCCAATTGCGCCCCACCGAAGAGCGGTCCGGCTGGATGCCCGAACCCGCCGAGGCGCGGGCCGAGCGCTGGCCCCAAGGACGGCTCGCCAACTTCAGCATCGGCCAAGAGGTCACGGTCACCCCATTGCAACTGGCCGTAATGGTCGCTGCGGTAGCCAATGGCGGCACGGTCTATTACCCACGCCTGGTCGACCGCCTCGAGTCGGGAGATCCGCTCAGCGAAGAGGCACCCAGCACCATTCGCCCCGGTCAGGTGCGCAGCCGCCTAGAAACCCGCCCCGAATACCTCGCCCGGATCCGAGCCGCTATGCGCGATGACGTCCTGGATCCCGAAGGCACCGGCACCAGCGCTCGCGTTGCCGATTACACAGTCTGCGGCAAGACAGGAACTGCCGAGATCAAGGGCAACGGGGTGAAGGACAAAGTAACCTGGTTCGCCAGCTTCGCCCCCTTCGAGTCCCCGCGCTATGCTGTGGTCGTGATGGTGGAAAGCGGCGCCTCCGGAGGTCGCACCTGCGGCCCGGTCGCCCAGAAGATTTACGAACACTTGCGCGCGCGGGACGCAGGGTCCGGCAGGCCTATCGCCCTCAACCCGGCGCCCTAACCCATGACCTCGCTTTCCCTCCAAAATCGCCGTGCTGAGGCAGACATCCTGTGGCCCCTTTGGCTCTCGGTGTTGGGTCTGATGATCATCAGCGCGATGTTCATCTTCAGCACCACCGGCGGTACCGAGATAACGCGAGGTGTCCCGTGGTACCAATGGACGGCCACCCGTCAGGTGATCGCCTTCGGTATTGGTCTCTTCGTGGTTCTCGGACTCAGCCTGGTGGACTACAGCCGAATGGCACGGTGGGCCATGGTCGGCTACTGGGTGTCCATCGCCCTGCTATTGGCGGTCCATGTCCTAGGAACCTCCCGCAACGGTGCGCGGCGGTGGCTAGATCTCGGCCCGATCCAATTCCAGCCCAGCGAATTGGCCAAACTAACCTTCCTGTTCGCCATGGCTAACTTCTTGGCGCGGCCCTCTTCGGAGCTCCGCTCGCCAAGCGTCTTCCTGAAGGCCCTCATGCTCACACTTCTGCCACTGGGCCTGATCCTCAAACAACCCGATCTGGGTTCATCGCTCGTCTTTCTACCCATCACCCTGGTCATGATGCTGGTCGCTGGGGTTCCACAGCGCTTTGTGATCAAACTTTTGGGGGGAGCGTTTCTCATCGTCAGCCTGATCGCCATCGACATCTTCGTTGCTCCTGAGAACTGGCGACTCATCCGCCTTCAGGACTATCAGCGCGAACGGCTGCTGGTTTATTTCAACGCCGATTTTGCCCCAGCTTCAGCCACCCCGGAACAACGCCAGAGGGCCGCACAGCGCAAGCGGCAGATGTCTTGGAACGTGGAGCAGGCGCTCATCTCCGTCGGCTCAGGCGGTTTCACTGGCAAAGGGTGGCGCGAGGGCACTCAGCACCGTCTGGGTTACCTGCCCCGACTGGGCGCCCACAATGACTTCATCTTCTCGGTCATCGCCGAGGAACGTGGCTTCATCGGAAGCGTCGCCGTCGTGACCCTCTACGGCATCGTCCTCTTCAGCGGCATCAAGACCGCTGGAGAATCACGCGATCGGCTCGGGCGCCTACTGGCCACCGGCATCGTCACCCTCTTCTTCATACACATCTTCGTGAACATCGGCATGAACATCAAACTGATGCCGGTCACGGGCATTCCACTGCCCCTGCTCAGTGCAGGCGGAACCTCAGTGCTCTGCTCACTGATCGCGGTCGGTGTTCTTCAAAACATCCATTTGTACCGGAAACGGTACTAAAACTCGAATCCTACAGACATGAGTCAACAGACATTCAAACGCGGCAAGGTGCCGATGCGTTTCAAGCCCACCCGGGGAATCGGCTCTCCGAACCTCAACCGATCTGCGGCCAACGCCCGCATGGAAGCCATCGGCGAGAAAGCCGTTGAAGAACGGGTGTTCGACATCCGCCGCCACGAGTCCGAAATTCGGCGCGCCGAAAACCGGGCTGCCGGACTTCCCGAGGACACCATCGACGCCCCCGAGGTTAATCTGACCAAGAACGGCCGGGACCAGACCTACCGATCCCCCGATCTCACTCGCTCGGAGGAGGCGCACGAGGAACCCGCAGAACAGGCACCCAAACCACCTCGCGAACCTAAGGGTCTCATAGAAAAAGCGCGGGCCGCGGTCAAAGAGGTGGTCAAAAAGGTTAAACAATTCATCCGACCCGAGGAAAAGATCATCAAGGAAGTGGTCATTAACGCCGAACCGCTGGAAACCCGCGTCGCGGTTCTGGAGGAGAGCAAACTGGAAGACCTCACGGTTGAACGAACCGGCGATGACCGGCTGGTTGGCTCCATCTACAAGGGCAAGGTGAAGAACCTCGAAGATGGGCTCAAGGCCGCCTTCGTGGATATTGGCTTCGAGAAGAACGCCTTCCTGCACTACTGGGACATCATCCCCAACACGTTCGATTCCAGCGTCGAAATTGTGGAGCGCGATGACACAGGCAAATCTCGCCGGAAAGAAAAACCCAAAATCACCCAGAAGGATGTCCCCCGACTGTTCCCGCCGGGCAGCGAGATCATTATCCAAGTGACCAAGGGACCGATCGGCACCAAGGGACCCCGCGTCACCACCAACCTTTCTCTGCCCGGCCGCTATCTCGTCCTGCTGCCCAATTCCGACCAGTCTGGCATCAGCCGCAAGATCGAGAACGTCGAGGAGCGCCATCGCCTCAAGAAAATCGTCCGCGAACTGACTATTCCCGAGGGCATGGGAGTGATCATCCGCACCGCCGGTGAAGAAAAGCGAAAGGCGTACTTCGTCCGTGATCTCGCCCTGCTGCTGGAGGAATGGAAGCTCATCCAAGAACGGATCAAGAGCCAGCCGATGGCCTCCTGCGTCTATCAAGAGCCCGACCTCATCGAGCGCACCGTCCGCGACTTCCTCACCGAAGATGTCGACAAGATCGTCATCGACGACCTCAAGAAGTTTGAATCGATCCGCGATAGCATCAAGCGCATCAGCCCCCGTTCCGTGCGCAAGGTGCACTTCTACAACGAGGCGGAGCCGCTGTTTGACCGCTACAACATCACCCGCCAACTGGAGGCCGCCTTCAGCCGCCAGGTGAACCTCAAGAGCGGTGGCTACCTCATCATCGACGAAACCGAAGCCCTCGTGGCCATCGACGTGAACACTGGCAAGCACAAGCAGGCCGGTACCAAGGACCACGACGCGACGATCCTCAAGGTGAACCAAGATGCCGCGGACGAAATCGCCCGCCAACTCCGCCTGCGAAACATGGGCGGCATTATCGTACTCGACTTCATCGACATGAAGTCGCGCCGCGACCAGCAGTCCATCTACCAGCGGATGAAGGACAACCTCAAGCGAGACAAGGCTAAGACGCACGTCCTGCCGCTCTCGCAGCTCGGGCTCATGGAAATGACCCGCCAGCGCCAGACTGAGAGCGTGCGTTCATCGCTCTACGACGACTGTGAGCACTGCACGGGCCGTGGCGTCATCAAGAGCGCCGAGACCATGAGTGTCGAAATCCAGCGCAAGCTGACCCAGATCCTCAAGGGTCGCCCGCGTGACGACGGCGACTTCCAAGTTAAGATCGTCTGCAACCCGCGCGTCCTCGATCGCTTGCGGACGCGCGACGAGAAGTTGCTCATCGAATTGGAGAAGAAATTCTTCGCCAAGCTCAGCTTCCGCCCGGACCCCACCTTTCACAATGAGGAGTGGAAGATCTTCAACGCCATGAACAACGACGAGTTGGCTAAGTCGCGGAATTGATCGAAGTCCTATCCGCCGCCCCGGCCGATTCATCGGCCGGGGCGGCTTTGTTTTTGAACCCCTCGTTTTCCCCAACGCCCTCCCACCTTATTCTTGCCGCTCAGTCGGCGGTGATGGGACGAAAGAAGCTCGGGAATCTCTCGCGTTCCCTCCGTCCGCAGACTCTTCCAGCGAAGATCCATTTTCACCGTTCCGAAAATTTCACTAGCTCTCACCGCACGGAACGTTAGAAACAAAGAGTATCCCCAAAGTCCGTCACCCCAAGCCATGAACAGCCAACGCGTCCGCTGCCCCCGTGCCTTCACCCTGATCGAGTTGCTGGTGGTCATCGCCATCATCGCAATCCTCGCCGGCATGCTCTTGCCCGCCTTGTCTCGGGCCAAATCGAAGGCAGTGAAAACCCTCTGCGCGAGCAACTGCAAGCAGTGGGGTATCGCGGTCAATTTGTACGCCTCCGACAATCAGAACTCCTTCCCAGACAACAGCGGTGGCGCCGGATTCAGCTGGATGATGCCCACCATGAGCAACTTCTGGAACGGCTACCTCATTAAGAATCGCCGCTCCTCGGCCAACAACACCCGTGCCGCCAACGACGTCCTGTTCTGCCCGACCGATGACTGGCACCGCGCCGCAGAACGCGGGATGATCACCACCGACAATGAGCCCCAATTGACCGGTTACTTCTACTTGCCAGGTCGGCGAACCGGAGACGCCGATGTCACCGGAGGAGCCCAGGGCACTTCTGAGTGGTTTTTCAAGAAGAAGCTCGGTGGCATGTACGAAGCAGCCCCCATCATCATCGACCGCATGCAGGCCTTGGGTTCCAAGACCACCAACATGCTCGACCCCAAGCTGAACTGGTTCACCGATTACAATGGCAAGAAAGTGGCCACGGCCGTTCACCGAATTACCCGGGGTGCACCCGAAGGCGGCAACTTTGGCTTCGAAGACGGCCACGTTGAATGGCAGTCCAACAAGCGCGTCTCGCTCGGCTCCGACTACGGCGGTTGGCAGTGCTTCTTCAAGATCGCAGTAGCCACCCCCGTTCCGTGATTCATCTCGTGAGTTCTCTCGTGAGCCGGCCTCCCAGCTCACAGAGAACTCGCCCGGCGATTTTGGATCGAATCTGAGTCCACACTCTTTCGCGGACCATACTCCGCGCGAAGGCTCACTCCCGGCGAAAGGTGAGCACGGGCATATCGCGCAAACTCGTGCGTCTCAAGACTGCAATGTAACGGCGAGACAAAGCCCCCAAACGGGCAGTCACGCGAACTTCGAAGGTGCTGCTGACAGTCGAGAAAACCGCCAGCGGCGTGCCTTGGTTGGGCATCACCGGAACCCCCTGCAAACGGGCGATGTCTTGGGGCCCACGGGCTGGAGTGTCGTCGTAGGTGCCATCCACCCCATCCATGCCCGCGCGCTGTTCTTGGATATTGCGAGCAATGTTCTCGTCACCACCGCAGGCCATGACCAAAACAGGATAGGGCGCCGTGTTGATATTTACCTGACCGCTGGACACCGCCGAGAACACGTCTGCCAAGCCCACCGACCCCGCGATACTCTGTCCCAGAAAAGTGGACTGGATGCGCCGCCCCATTGAGTCAACCGAATGCCTACCGCCATTGCCGCCATTGCCGCCACTACCAGCACTATCGCCACCGCCACTGCGGGGGCCCCAGTACAACTGCGGAGTAATCCCACGGATCTTGAGGAGTTCCGACATGTCGTCGATGGGACCATTTTTAGCAACATAGGGAGGATTGAGCGTCCGGTAGAAATCACTCTCTGCGCCGCCACCCATGGCCGAATCGTCATTGGGGTCGATCCAGTCCCGGATCGCTGAAGAAACATCAGCCGAGTCCGAGCCTCCGGCACCGCACAACTGCAAGATCAACTCCAACAACTGGGGATTGCGGGTGGCGATGGAGTTGATGTTGATGTAGCGCTCTGCGTCCACGATCTCGATGGAAATGGTGCCATCCCCAAGAGCCACATCCGTCAAGGAGACCCCCTCGAAAGGATTGTCTGCGATGTTCGTCGGACCGACACCGCCGGCCCAAAACTGGTTGAGTCCGTCGTAAGTCTGTTCGCCAGGAATCTGCCGGGACAACGACAGAACCCATTTGGCCATCTCAATGCCTGAGCGACCCATCCATTCCATCTCGCTCTCGCTCTGGGTTCGAGTAGCCAGGCGACCCTCCACCTTCATCGTGTAGGCAAAGGCCGTGACGATGACCGCCATGGCAAAGATCAGCAGCATGACCATCAGCAGGGCCACACCCCGCTGGCGATTTTTAGGGCTCGTCTGCGTCTGGACAAAGTTATTGATCATGGGGCGCCTCCGATCACGCCCTGAGCCTCGCGAGGCACCGCAACGGTCGGCAAGCGAACCACTCGGCTGACAATTTGCGCTGGCTCACGAGAACCCTTCGACACACCAAAACCCAGTGTCACACGAACGATGACGGGCAACTGGTTGGTCGAAAGCCACTCCTCGACAAAGTCCCGCTGCTGACCATCCCAGAACTCCAACTGGAAGAGCTGCACCTCACGCGCCAAGACAATGCTCGCTGGCTCGCCTCCGCTCTCGAAATCTGCCAGCAAGGAGTTCTGTTCGAGCACCAAGTCGCTGCCGCCCGGAGGAACGTAGAAACTGACACGGCGGATGCGTTCGCCTCCGAACATTCCGCTGTTAGGGAACGAATCCGAAAGATCGGCCGCGAAGCTCACCGCGGCAAATTGACCCGCCGTATCGGCTTGAAAGAAGTAAAGCCGCGGATTGGATGCAAACATCGTGGCCGACGCGAGGGCGTCTTCTACGGTACGCATGGCCATCCGAGCCCGCTGGGAATCTGTGGTGGAACGGATGGCCGCCTGCGAACTCTGGAAGATCAGCCTCCAGGTCGAGTAAATCATCATAAGGATCAGAGCGAAGAGGAAGATGGCCACCATGACCTCCATCACCGTGAAGCCTCCCCGCCGCAAAGACCGACCGCTAGAAAACACTAGCCCTCTCATCGGTTCGCCCCCTGAACATATTGTTTAGGGAAATAGAGGGCGCTCATGCGGCGCTCCGAACCCTTAGGGCCACCCACGATGACAAAGTCGGCACGGAACAAACCATTGGTTCCCACCTCATAAACCGAGCGGCTCCATTGGTAGCCGGGGTAGAGCTTACCAAAATCGCCATGGTCGGACATTTCTTCAAGGCGATTGGAAATCGACAACTCGGCCGCAAGGCTGCTGGCGTCCACCTCGACCCGATTGAGGGATTTGGCCGATTTGAGCGCCGTGGAACAAACCGAGATGAACCCGAAGAGCGCCAGCGCCATGATGGCTGAGGCAACAGCCACCTCGATCAAGGTGAAGGCCGCACCAGCCTGACCTCGGCGGCCTAGGATGACTGGGCGGCACCTCATCGAAGGTCCTCGATCGAAAGCCGTGCCGTGATGACTTCCAAAATAAGCTGCTTCACTTCGAGCCCTCCTTTCAGCCAACTGAGTTCGGCGGTCATCGCATCGCTCGTTCCATTGGGGAAAAACCGGATCGCAGCCAACGGGGAACTCATCATGTTCTGTCCGTTCACCAAAAGACTCCGGAAAGCGACGTCGTCATTGAGTTGCCCATGGTACGGAGGTTTGGACAGGGGAGCAGAACTCATGGACTCGGAATCCCGAAGCCGATCAAACGAGGCCATCGAAACCCCGTTGGTGGCCCCCATTACGCCTTCCGGTGCTGGTTCGACCAGAACCCGCCCCTCTGCACCGTAGAGCACCACCTGCATCGGCCGATTGCCCATGATGGCCCGGGCCCGCGCTTCATTGCAGGCCGATTCCATAACCTCGAGTGCCTCGGCCATGGGCCCCTTCTTGTTGGCCATGAAACGGGGAACCGCCACAAACATCATCACGGACACAAGCATCACAGCCACCACCAGTTCGATCATGGTGAAGGCGGCGCGGGCGGTGGCACCTTGGAATCGAATGTGGAAGGCAGTCCTCATCGCTTCAGTCTCTTAGCGAGTGGAAATGCTTTCGGTGATCTTGAACATTGCCGACATCACACCCAAGAGCATGAAGCCGACCACAAAGGCGATGGCCACGATGATCACCGGTTGGATGAGGTTGGTCATCGCCGTTAGACCGACATTGAGGTCGTTCTCGTAGGTATCCGCCACATTGGACAAGGCCGCGGGCACGTCGCCGGTCTCCTCACCAATCTTGATCAGGTCGATCATCAGCTGCGGAAACAGTCGGCTCTTAGCCAGGGGTTGCGCCAAGGTCTTGCCGTCGGTGACGGCCTCGCGGGTGCGGGCGATGGCCTCCTTGATCACTACGTTGGGCATGACCTGCTCGGTGATGCGCAAAGCCTGCAACACCGGCACACCATTCTGAAGCAGGGTCGAAAGCGTGCGCGCGAACTGCCCAAACAAGTTGAGTCGGACCACCTTACCAATGACTGGAAGCCTCATCACCAGGCGGTCCAATGACTCGCGACCCGCCTTGCTCGCCCGATAGCGCCGGAAGCCCGCCACCGCAGCACCACCAGCCAAAAGTAATGCCCACCAGTAGCCGCTGAGAAAACTGCTCATGGCGATGAGCATTTTGGTCATGGCCGGCAACTCGATTTTGGTGTTGTCGAAGAGCGTCATGAACTTCGGCAGCATGACCGTCATGAAGAAGATGACCAGCGCTCCACCGACGACGCAGACCACGGCCGGATAAATCATGGCCGACTTGAACTTCGACTGAACCTCGGCAAACCGATCAAAATGGGCTGCCTGCCGCCGCAAAACCTCTTCGAGCGCGCCGGACTGCTCACCAGCCCGAACCATGTTGATGACCAAATCCGGGAAGATGTGGTTCTGGCGAGCCATGGCATCAGAGAGACTGCGACCCTCGGTCACATCCTGCTTCAGCTGGCGACTGGCCTCACCGGGAATCCCCTTAGAGGACAGGCTTTCCATGCTGCGCAGGGCCATCGTGAGAGGCATTCCCGCACGAAGCAAATTGGCCAACTGGAGCGTGTACATGGCCAACTCCTTGAGTCCGGGCTTTTTGGGGCCCCGTGCGAACAGCCGGCTTAATCCTGCCTGGGAGCCCTCGGCGGCCGCGGCCCGAGCTGCGGGTGAACCGGCCGACGACGAAGACGAAGACTTCGCCGGCTTGGTCGAACCCTTTGCTTGAACCACGGAAACTGGGATCACTCCCAACCGTTCGACCTGCACGACGGCAGCCGCACGGTCCCCCGCTTCGAGGACTCCTTCGACGACTTCACCCGAACGCCGCCGTGCCTTGTAGTTGAATTGCGCCATGTCGCGTGCCGTTTGGATAACCGGCGCGCGCCGAAAGTTCCATCTCCCCGATGCAGATGCTTCAGCTGACCGCCAAGAGAGAGACCCGTTGTCCCTCGGCGTTTCGGCTAATTCCCTGACCGCGCGGGTCCACCTGCAAGGCACCATCCACCCAGAAAGCATACTGGTGGTGGCCATGGCGGATGCTCACAGAAGCCTGCCAAGACCCATCAAAGGCTTGAGCCATTGGATTGGAATCTGGGTTCCAAGCGTTGAATTCTCCCACGACCGCCACTTTTTGGGCCTGGGGAGCCAGGCAGATGAAGTGGACCGGGACCAGCGCCTTGGAACCAAGGGATCGCGGGGGGCCTGGGGAACGGGAAGCCGAGTTCATGAATTCGAGAAAGCGTCTTGGGCGGCACTCAGTCTTACTCTTTAACTCTGCGTGCCATCCGAGAACCGGCTAAGAAAACCATTTGTAAACCTGGGGCAAGTGGATTTCGCAACAATCCGTCGATTCCTTAAATCCACCGCCCTGCAGACGGGTTGCAGATTCAACCATTTCCAGAGAGCCTCACTGGCAGTGCTGGGCACTTGGATTAATGCCGTTGCCGGGGTTGGGGCCCTCCTATGGGCTCGACGCCCCCTGGGCAAAGACAATCAACCTCCCGACTTGGGGCGATTCCGCTGGGGGGCCGCTGGCTTGGCGGCGCTCATTGGCGGGACCGGGATCCTCCATACCCTTCCCACCCCAATGTCCGGCGCGATCCGATATTTGGGCATTGCGCTGGTCGGCCTCGTGTTAGGCAACCTCACCGGCCGAATTTTGCGCCTTCAGCGGGTTCTAGACGCCTGGGGACGCACCCTTTCGAGCCATCTGCCCATCCCTAATGGAAAGCCCACCGATGTGCCAGGCGCGGTGTCCATCGGGGCTCTTTTAGCGCTCAACCCATTGCTCATTCCCGCCGCAGTCCAGGACGGACTGGAACATCGGTGGGTCGGACTGGCCTTGAAGGCCGCCTTGGACGCGGTAGCGCTCTACACGTGGGTTCGGAGCCTGTCCCCAATACGATGGAGCCTGTCCCTTCTGATGCTGGGGGTGATCCTCGTCTGGCAGGCTTGCTGGACGGCGGGCGCGGCAGCCTTGGCCAGTTGGCTCCAAGCTCAGGGCGTTTCCAATGGGCTCATGACGGCTTGCAGCCTGCTGATTCTTTGCAGCGCCCCAGCCATCGCCGGTGTGCGTCGAGCCGCTCTAGCCAATTTGTTACCGACGCTGGTCTGGATTCCGGCCCTGACATTTTGGCTCCGTGGCGGTTGATCGTTGCGGAAAGACACCCATGGCCGCCCTTCCCTCGGTCGCATTCGATCTTTAAGCTTCAGGCCATGATTCCGAGGTTGAAGTTCCTTCCCAGTTGGGCGGCGCTGTGGTCGGCGCTCTGGGCGCTACCCCTCTTGGCGCAAGTTCCAATCCCTCCGGCCCAGTTGGCCAAACTGCCACCTGCCCTGAAACGACCGGTGGACTTCAAAACGGAGGTTTATCCGCTGTTCAAAGCGGCCTGTTTCAAGTGCCACGGCCCCGATAAGCAAAAAGGGAAATACCGCATGGATACCCGGGAAGGCGCTTTCAAGGTGACCGACGACCACGGCCCCGCTATCCAGGCCAGAGACAGTACCAAGAGTGCGATCATCCTCATGGCCGCTGGGTTGATCGATGAAATGATCATGCCTCCACCCGGAGGCAAGCCCGGTGAAAGCGACCCGCTCACCGCTGAACAAATCGGCCTGCTTCGAGCGTGGATCGATCAAGGAGCCGTTTGGCCCGATGGACCCATCGCCGAGGTCGTCCAGTCGGTTCGCTTCCAGCCGGACATTCAGAAACTCTTGGCCGCTTCCTGTGCCAAATGCCATTCCGGAGCAACCGCCGAGGGCGGGTTCTCGGTGGATTCACTCGAAGGGTTGCTCACCGGAGGGAAGTCCTACGGTCGGGTCGTTGTGCCAGGCGACCTCCGCAAGTCGTCACTCCTGACCATCCTCGCCGGAAAGGATGAAGACATTCCCAAGCCAGAAGCCCACCGGGTTTCCGAGAAGTCTCTCAAACAGGTGGAGGAGTGGATTCGGCAGGGTGCGAAGTAGCGCTGCGGTCGGCGCGGACATACTGCAGGAAGCGCTCATTACCCACCGTCTTCACACGAACCAAGCGGAAGCGCACCGCATCGGCCAGGCAGGCCGCCAAGGGGCCGTCTGCGATCGTGGGTGCAGCCTGTCCCCCAAAGATCCGGGGCACCCAGGTAAGTCGGATCTCATCGACACAGTCCGCGGCCAAAAGAGTGGCATTCACCCGTCCCCCGCCTTCCGCAACCAAGCGACGGATCCCGTGGCGCCCGGCCAACCAGGCCAAGGCGGCCGGAAAATCGACCTGACTTCCGGGCGAACTCCAAACCTCAGCTCCGAGATCACGCAATCGTTGCAGATTTGGTTTCGAAGCGTTTCCAGCGCTGAAAATCACGATTGGGGCCCCGGGACGCTTCCATAATTCTGCCTCAGAGGACAGAGATCCGGAGCCACTCACCACCACTCGGACGGGCTCTGGAGCCAACCCCGCTCGCCGCCGGGTCGCCTTATGTTCCGAGGAGCCTGTCCCCAAAGTGGCTCCGGTTTCTTCGACGGTTCGCGCTCCACACAGAAGGGCGTCGGCAGTAGCTCTCAGGGCATAGAGGGCCTTTTTGTCATGTGGGCTGCCAAAAGTGGTCACCTCGCGGCCAGCGGTAGCCACCTTGCCATCGGCCGTCATGGCCATGTTAATGACGACGTACGGTCGTTGCACGGCTTCCGGTATTCCGGCAAGCGGTTCAGTGGAGGAACATGGCGTCGCCATAACTAAAGAATCGATATTGCTCTCGAATTGCCTCCGCGTACGCCGATTGAACGCGTTCACGCCCCCCAAGCCCCCCCGGATCGGCAAAGGCGCTGACCAACATCAGCAAGGTGCTTCGAGGTAGATGGAAGTTCGTCAGGAGCCCGTTGACTATGCGGAACCGATAGGGAGGGTGAATGAAAATGCGAGTTCGACCGGTGCACGGTTGGATGGGGCCTTCGGTCTGGGCGGCTACGGTCTCCAAAACGCGCATGCTGGTAGTCCCCACGGCGATGACACGCCTCCCCGATGCTTGAGCGTCATTGAGAGATTGAGCAGTCTCACTGCCCAAAATATACCGTTCTTCGTGCATGGTGTGCTCGGACAGCGACTCTGCCTTAACCGGAAGGAAGGTTCCGGCCCCGACGTGCAAGGTCACGTAGCACAGACGAACCCCCTTGGCCTCCAGAGAACGCAAAATCCGGTCCGTAAAATGCAGACCGGCCGTCGGTGCGGCCACCGACCCCGCAGTACAACCATAGACGGTCTGATACCGGACAGCATCTTGCTCACTAGCGCCCTGTTCGCCCCGCTCAATGTAAGGAGGCAATGGAATTTGACCGATTTTGGGGAGACGTTCCCAGAAAAATTCCGGTTGCTCCCACCGTACCAGAATGTGCCCGTCCGGATTCTTATCAATGACCTCGCACACCAGTTGGTCCGTCCCGGGTTCACCGAATTGCAGGCGCATGCCCGGTCGGACTCGTTTTCCCGGGCGGACCATGGACCACCAAAAACCCGCTTGAGTCTCCTCGAGCAACAACAATTCCACGCGACCTGGCGACTCGAGTTTCTGCCCCTGTAAACGAGCGGGAATAACCCGAGAATCATTCATCACCAAAACATCGCCTTCCCTTAAAAGGTTAACGATATCGGAAAACTTCTGATGCATGTGCCCCCCGGAATGACGGTCCAAAACCATCAGTCGAGACCCGTCCCGCTCCGCAGGTGGAGATTGGGCAATGCGATCAGACGGCAGGTCAAAATCAAAATCCGCTACACGCACACAGGGAGGAAAAGGGAAACAACCCTGAATGTCGATCTGAACATGGCTTAAATGTTAACGGTATTCATTGGCTTTTCAGACTTAAATTTAATTGTGCATAACTTGTTCATAACAGTTAGTAAGAAAAAGCAACGAGTTAGTTGCAAAAAGGGAGGCGTTTGCTGTAAGAAGTAGCCGTTCAAAGGAATCAG